>JAEELX010000039.1 GCA_016282955.1 Paludibacteraceae bacterium
TATGTCAATTATGATGCTATCGAAGTGCCGTTTGCAGATTCAATACCTTCTGATTATAACGGCTTAATGGGCGTGCCTGTTTCGTTTCTTCGAAAGTATTGCCCAGAACAATTTGAAATAATCGGTATGAGTACGACATTAGGAAGCAAAAAACCAGCAAATCTTCCTAAATCACTACAAGGTGGTCCTGCTTTTTATTTACAAGATGAAAATGGTTATAAAAGATTATATAATAGAATAGTTATCCGTAAAAAACAATAAATCATTATGAATACATCACTACGCACCGACTTAACCGTTCGCGATATTTGCGAGGGTTTTGTGTATAACGAGTTGGAAGGAAAAGGTTTGTTCGGACTGAATGGCAAACTAACTATCCAACCAGAGTATCAACGCAATTATATCTATGCTGACGGCAAAAAAGATGTCGCGGTTATTGAATCATTGCTCAAAGGGTATCCTATCGGCGTTCTGTACTTTAATAAAGTAGGCAATGACCGCTACGAAGTGTTGGACGGACAGCAACGCATTACCTCGTTTGGACGCTATGTAACCAATAAATTCGCCGTCAAATGGAACGGCATACAGCGTAATTTTGACGGTTTAGCAGATGATTTACGTAATCGTATTTTGGAAACCAAATTACTTGTTTATATCTGCGATGGCACCGAAAGCGAAATCCGCGAATGGTTTGAAACAATCAATATCGCAGGTATTCCACTCAACGAGCAGGAAATTTGGAATGCCGTTTTCAGTGGTCCTTTTGTTACGGAAGCCAAACGCGAGTTTTCCAATTCGCGAAACGCCAATCTGCAAAAATGGTCGGCTTTTATTCGTGGCAAAGTGAATAGGCAAGATTATTTGCACACGGCACTTTCTTGGGTGGCGAAAGGCGAGCAAAACATCAAAGAATATATGTCTACCCATCGCCAAGATACCAATATCAACGAATTACGCAACTATTTCAACAGCGTAATAGATTGGATTGATTCGGTTTTTATGATTGTGGAGAGCGAAATGCAGGGCTTACCATGGGGCGAACTATACGAGCAGTACCACAACACACCCTACGACCGCGAAAAAGTTGCCCGCAAACAGCAGGAACTATATGCTGACCCGTATGTCAAGTCGCGGAAAGGCGTGTTTGAATACATTCTTGGTGGTTGTCAATTGCCACGCTTATTAGAAGTTCGGTGCTTTGATGAGCCAACGAAAAAAGCCGTGTATGCTCAGCAAACAGCAGCCGCACAAGCCGAAGGTATCTCCAACTGCCCGTTGTGTGCCTTGGGTAACGACAACAATCGCACGCGGATTTGGAAACCTACCGAGATGGATGCCGACCACGTTACGGCTTGGTCAAAAGGTGGTGCAACCGACATCGCCAACTGCCAAATGCTTTGCCAAACGCATAATCGAGCCAAAGGAAATAAATAGCGTTTAAAAACTTTTTAAAAACTAGCCAAAACCCTCGCCGTTGCAAGCAAAAACAGAATTAAACCACAAAAAAAATGTGGCTTAAAATTTGTGTATATCCTTTTTTATCGTAATTTTGTACAAAAAATACCCATAATTATGCTACAAATTGGAGACAAAATACCCGCTTTTTCGGCAGTGGACGAAACGGGGAAGCAAGTTACCGACCGCGACTTGCTCGGCAAAAAAACGGTCATTTATTTTTACCCCAAAGACTCAACGCCGGGTTGCACCGCTGAGGCGTGTAATCTTCGCGATAACTACCACGCTTTCCTCGCACAAGGTTATCAGGTGTTTGGTGTGAGCAAAGATTCGCAGGCGTCGCACATTAAGTTCAAAGAAAAATACGATTTGCCCTTCCCGCTGTTGAGCGACCCGACAACCGAGATGTTGCAAGCGTTTGGGGCGTGGGGCGAAAAGAAAAACTACGGCAAAACGACTATGGGAACGCTTCGAAAAACGTTTGTTTTCAACGAGCAAGGCGTTTTGGAGCGTATCATTGAAAAAGTGGATACCAAAAATCATTCTGCACAAATCTTGTAAACTATGCTTACAATCCAACACAAAGAAACGGCTAATAACGGCGTTTTTGAGGCTTGGCAAGGCGAGACGCAAGTGGGTAAAATGACCTACCAGCGTCCACAACCTGAGCAAATGATGATTGACCATACCCTCGTCTTTGAGGGCTTTGAAGGGCAAGGTATCGCTCGCCAACTCGTCCTCGCAGCGGTGGATTTGGCTCGTGCCAATGGTCGCAAAATTGTACCTATTTGTTCGTATGCCCATAAATTTCTCACTCGTACAGAGGAGTATAAGGATGTGTTAACTAAAATTTGACGATATGAAATACTTAAAAATTGTCTTTCAGTGCCTGCTTGGGGCATTTATGACGTATGCTGGAATTGCTCACCTCACGTTTTCGCGTGCGGAATTTGTGGCACAAGTGCCGATGTGGTTGCGGTCTTCGCCCGAATTTACGGATTTTGTGGTGCTCGCTTCGGGCGTGGTGGAAGTGTTGCTCGGTGTGGGTATGTTGTGCCTATGGAAAAAGGGTCGTGCGTGGGTCGGTTTGATTCTCGCCTTGTTCTATGTTGCGGTTTTTCCGGGCAATATCAACCAATATGTGTATCATATTGATGCTTTTGGTCTCACCACCGATACAGCACGTCTGATTCGCCTATTTTTCCAACCTGTATTGATTTTTCTTGCCATTTGGAGCACGAACGCTTGGGAAAAAGTGAAAAATTGCCGTTGTTGCAAAAAGAAATAAAACTATTATCTTAAATTGCTGAAATTCAATACGTTACTATGAAAATATACAGAGCCAATATCATTTATGCTCCCACTGCGGATAAGTTGGAAATGGTGCCACACGGCTATATTATTGTGAACGAAAACGGTCTTGTGGAGAGCATTTGCACAGAGTTACCCAAAGAAATCGATTGGCGTCAAGTGATGGATTTTGGCGATAAAATGCTTATTCCCGCTTTCAACGACCTGCACGTCCACGCACCCCAGTACCGTAATCTTGGCTTGGCACTTGACCTTGAGTTGTTGCCTTGGCTCAATACTTACACGTTTATCGAAGAAGCAAAATATGCCGATGTGGCTTATGCTCAGCGGATCTATCGGCGGTTTGTGTATGAGTTATGGATGCAAGGAACGATGCGAAGTGCCGTTTATGGTACGATACACCCCGAAGCCACCCGTATCCTCGCCGACCTGTTTGTGCA
>JAEELX010000040.1 GCA_016282955.1 Paludibacteraceae bacterium
GCAATCTTACCCTCAATTTGACGAGCAATTTTGTTACCTACGATAGTGGCATCCAACTCGGGACGTTTTACTTCAAAGATATTGATTTGAACGTCTTGTTTGGTTATCTTCTTCAACTCTTCTTTGAGTTTATCCACTTCTTGCCCACCTTTACCGATGATAAAGCCTGGACGCGAAGTACAGATGGTTACGGTAACCAATTTCAACGTTCTTTCAATCACAATACGCGATATACTCGCTTCATCTAAGCGTGCATTGAGATACTTACGGACTTTCGTATCCTCTACAATAGTATCACCATAATTCTTTCCGCCGAACCAGTTGGAGTCCCAACCACGGATGATACCTAAACGATTACTGATTGGATTAATTTTCTGTCCCATTGTCTTGTTCTTTTTGCACGTTAGTATTTTTTGCATCTACAAACAAGGTAACATGATTTGAGCGTTTGCGAATGCGATAGCCACGCCCTTGTGGAGCGGGACGCAGACGTTTGAGCATAAAACCACCGTCTACCATGATTTTAGTTACATACAGAGTCTCTTGGTCAGCTTTCAAGCCTGTTTTGTTTTCCCAGTTTGCGATAGCCGACTTGAGTAATTTTTCCAACGCAATAGACGCTTCTTTTTTGGAGAAACGCAATGCTCCTAATGCTCGATTCACTTCCAAGCCACGAATCATATCTGCGACCAAACGCATCTTACGTGGGGAGGAGGGAAGGTTATTTAATTTAGCAAAGTATTGCGTCTTTAACGCTTCCTTGCGTACTTGAGCTGTATTATGTTTTCTTGCACCCATAAATTTACACGTTTTTTAGTTATTTCCTATTACCTGAATGACCACGGAATGTACGTGTCGGTGCAAACTCACCCAACTTGTGTCCAACCATGTTTTCTGTAATATAAACAGGTATGAATTTATTACCGTTATGAACTGCAATAGTATGACCTACAAAATCAGGAGAAATCATAGAAGCACGACTCCAAGTCTTGATAACCTCTTTTTTGTTGGCCTCATTCATAGCGATAACCTTTTTCTCTAACTTGAGACTAATAAAAGGACCTTTTTTTAATGAACGACTCATATTCTCTTAATTTTTAGGTTATTTCTTTCTTCTTTCAATAATATACTTATTCGAAGCATTCTTAGGACGACGAGTCTTGTAACCCTTAGCCAACAAGCCCTTACGGGAACGAGGATGACCACCGGATGCACGACCTTCACCACCACCCATTGGGTGATCTACTGGGTTCATAGCAACGCCTCGGTTACGAGGACGACGACCTAACCAACGACTACGACCTGCCTTACCACTCTTTTCCAAGTTATGGTCAGCATTACCAACCACGCCTACAGTGGCTTTGCAAGCCAAGAGGATTTTACGCAACTCGCCGGAAGGTAACTTGATGATTGCATACTTGTCATCTTTGGAAGATAACTGTGCAAACACGCCTGCCGAACGAACGAAGCATGCTCCCTGACCTGGACGCAATTCAATGTTGTGAATCAACGTACCCAATGGAATATCGCTCATCGGAAGGCAGTTACCTACTTCGGGAGCAATATCCTTGCCAGACATAATCTTCTGACCTACCTGCAAGCCGTTAGGAGCGAGGATATAACGCTTTTCGCCGTCTGCGTAAAACACCAATGCAATACGAGCCGAGCGATTAGGATCATATTCGATAGTCTTAACTGTTGCAGGAATACCGTCCTTGTTACGCTTAAAATCGATAATTCTAAACTTCCTCTTGTGTCCGCCACCAATGTAACGCATCGTTTCTTTACCCGTGTTATTTCTACCACCGGTCGAGCGTTTGCCGAACACAAGGGATTTTTCTGGTGCACTCGCTGTAATGTTATCAAAAGCACCAATAATCTTGTGTCTTTGCCCAGGAGTTGTGGGCTTAAATTTACGTACAGCCATTTTTATATACTACTAAAGAAATCTATACTTTCACCCGTCTTCAATGTAACATACGCCTTCTTGTACAGCGTTCCCCTACCCTCTACGATGCCACTTTTGGTGTAGCGTTGTTTGCGTTTAGGCGAAGCGACAAGCGTGTTTACATCTTCAACTTGCACATTATAAATACTCTCAACTGCTTTTTTGATTTGAATCTTGTTGGCATTACGAACAACATAAAAGCCATAACGATTCAATTTTTCACCTTGAGCAGTCAGTTTTTCCGTTACTATAGGTCTAATAATTATTGCCATATTCAAACCTCCTATACTTTAAAAAGTTGTTCGATTGGTGCCACTGCCTCCTCAAGCAACACAATGGCGTTGGAATTCATAATCGTGTACGTATTCAACTCACTAACCGTGATAACGTTGGTGCGTTGGATATTATTCGCTGATTTCAACACATTGGTATCATTTTGAGGCAAAACAAAAAGCACTTTTTTACCGTCTATTTTCAAGTTTTTAAGCACTGCAACCATCTCTTTTGTTTTAGGTACATCAAAATGGATGGCATCCAAAACCAAGATTTGGTTGTTACTTGCTTTGATACTGAACGCACTCTTGCGAGCCAACAGTTTCACTTTCTTATTCAACTTGAAACTATAATCACGTGGAACAGGTCCAAATATGGTACCACCACCTACACGAACAGGCGACTTTGCATCACCAGGACGAGCACCACCACCGCCCTTTTGCCGACCTAACTTGCGAGTTGAGTGAGCATTTTCGGAACGTTGTTTGGCTTTTGCAGTACCTTGACGTTTGTTCGCCATAAATTGTTTCACATCCAAATAAACAGCGTGCTCATTTGGAGTAATAGCGAAGATTGCATCATTCAGAACAACCTTCTTGCCGGTTTCTTTACCGGACATATTCAAAACACTTACTTCCATAGAGCTTATCTATTTATAATTACAATTGAGTTTTTAGCTCCCGGAATACTACCCTTTACCATGAGGATGTTGTACTCAGGGATTACTTTTAACACTACTAAATTCTGTACCGTAACGCGTTTGTTACCCGTTTGACCTGCCATACGTGTGCCAGGGAACACCCTACTTGGGTAGGCACAAGCACCAACAGAACCGGGAGCACGCAAACGGTCATCTTGTCCGTGTGTACTCTGTCCAACACCACCAAAACCGTGGCGTTTAACTACACCTTGGAAACCTTTACCTTTGGAAGTTCCGATGACATCTACGAAGGTATTCTCTTCAAAGATACTCACCGAGAGGGTATCCCCCAACTTCACTTCCTGGTCAAAGCCATCAAATTCAGCGAGGTGGCGCATAGGTTGTACTCCTGCTTTTTTGAAGTGCCCTGCTTCTGGTTTGGTCGTATGCTTTTCTGTTTTGGGCATAAAACCGATTTGGACACTCTCGTAGCCATCTTTTTCGATGGTCTTAATTTGAGTTACAACGCATGGACCAGCCTCAATGACGGTGCATGGGATATTCTTACCATCAGCACCAAAAACGGAAGTCATTCCGATTTTTTTTCCTAATAATCCAGGCATCTTTTTGCTGTTTTGTTATTAAACTTCTAAAATTCTCGCCATACTAAACATAGCATGGAAATTTTATTATACTTTTATTTCTACTTCTACACCACTTGCAAGTTCCAATTTCATCAACGCCTCAACGGTTTTTTGGTTGGAACTATAAATATCAATCAAACGTTTATAAGTCGGCAACTCAAACTGTTCACGCGATTTTTTGTTCACGAACGTCGACGAGTTGACAGTAAAAATCTTCTTGTGCGTTGGTAATGGAATAGGTCCACTTACCACAGCACCTGTCGCCTTAACCGACTTAACAATCTTCTCTGCCGAGTTATCCAGCAGATTGTGGTCATACGATTTTAATTTAATACGAATTTTTTGACTCATAATTCTTTAATTTATTGTTACTAATTGCCTTTTATCTTGACGTAAAGAGTCATTTATTTAGGTCATCGGATAAAAGGTTATACTAAATCTGCTCTACCACCGCACTCGGTCAACACGGCTTTTGCAAGCGTGGACGAAAGGGCTTCATAGTGGCTAAATTCCATACTACTTGTTGCACGTCCCGAAGTGATGGTACGCAACGCCGTTACATAACCGAACATCTCCGAAAGAGGCACTTTGGCTTTTACGATACGGGCACCGTTGTTCGTGCTGTCCATACCTTCCACTTGTCCACGACGTTTATTCAAGTCGCCAATCACATCACCCATATTCTCTTCGGGAGTAACCACTTCGATTTTCATGATAGGCTCCATCAACACAGGTTTTGCCTTCACGCAAGCGTTTTTGAATGCCATCTGAGCACAGATTTCGAAAGATAACTGGTCGGAGTCAACGGGGTGGAAACTACCATCAATCACCGTAACTTTCAGTTTATCAATGGGATAACCTGCCAAGACACCCGTCTTCATAGCGGCTTGGAAACCCTTTTCGATAGACGGAATATATTCCTTTGGAATGTTACCACCTTTGACAATATCTTCAAATTGCAACGAACCTTCAAAGCCTTCATCAGCTGGCTCAACACGCACAATCATATCGGCAAACTTACCACGACCACCCGTCTGTTTCTTGTAGGTTTCGCGGATCTCAACAGGTTGCGAGATAGCCTCACGATAAGCCACCTGAGGACGACCTTGGTTACATTCTACCTTAAATTCACGTTTCAAACGGTCGATGATAATTTCAAGGTGCAACTCACCCATACCCGAGATGACAGTCTGACCTGTTTGCTCGTCTGTCTTAACCGTGAAAGTTGGGTCTTCTTCTGCCAATTTTGCCAAACCTAAACCTAACTTATCCACGTCTGCCTGGCTCTTTGGCTCAACCGAGATACCAATCACAGGAGCAGGGAATTCCATCGATTCCAACGTGATAGGTGCATTTTCTGCACACAACGTATCGCCCGTGCGAATATCCTTAAAACCAACACCCGCACCAATATCACCAGCCACGATACAATCTACTGGGTTTTGATGATTGGAGTGCATTTGGAAGATACGCGAAATACGTTCTTTTTTGCCCGAACGTGTGTTGTAAATATACGAACCCGTGTCCAATTTACCCGAATAAACGCGGAAATAGCACAAACGACCAACATAAGGGTCGGTTGCAATCTTAAACGCCAAAGCACACAAAGGCTCATCTTCATCGGGCTTGCGAGTAAGCGTATCGCCACTTTGTGGGTCAGTACCCTCAATCACATCCGTATCTGTTGGAGCTGGCAAATAAGCACAAACGGCATCCAACATCGTCTGCACACCTTTATTCTTAAAACTTGAACCGCAAATAACGGGGAAAATAGACATACTCAACGTACCTTTACGGATAGCGTTACGAATTTCGTCTTCCGTGATGTTATCCAAGTCACCATCAAGATATTTTGCCATCAAATCATCGTCAAACTCGCTGCACGCGTCCAACATTTTCTCACGCCACTCTTGTGCTTCGCTCAGCAGATTAGCAGGAATTTCCTCTTCTACATACTCGGCACCCATCGTTTCGTCATGCCAAACGATTGCTTTCATCTTAATTAAATCCACCACGCCCGCAAAAGTCTCTTCGGAGCCGATTGGGATTTGGATTGGACAAGGATTTGCACCAAGTACATCTTTAATTTGGCGTACTACATCAAAGAAATTAGCACCCGAACGATCCATCTTATTGACGTAACAAATACGAGGCACATTATATTTATCTGCTTGACGCCAAACCGTTTCCGATTGCGGTTGCACACCACCCACAGCACAGAAAGTAGCCACAGCACCGTCCAAAATACGCAACGAACGCTCTACTTCCACCGTGAAATCCACGTGCCCCGGAGTGTCAATCAAGTTGATTTTATATTTCTTACCATCGTATGTCCAAAAAGTAGTCGTAGCAGCCGAAGTAATCGTGATACCACGTTCTTGCTCTTGCACCATCCAATCCATAGTCGCAGCACCATCGTGCACCTCGCCTATCTTATGTGTAAGACCCGTATAAAACAATATACGTTCAGAAGTTGTCGTTTTACCGGCATCAATGTGAGCCATGATACCGATATTTCTATTCAAACTTAAATCTTGTTTTGCCATTACTTTGTATTCCTAATTAAAAACGGAAATGAGCAAACGCTCTATTTGCCTCTGCCATTCGGTGCATATCCTCTTTACGTTTGAACGCACCACCTTGGCTATTAAATGCATCCATTATTTCACCTGCTAACTTCTCAGCCATAGAATGCCCGTTACGAGTACGAGCGAACTTGATCATATTCTTCATAGCGATACTTTCCTTGCGGTCGCTACGAATTTCGGTAGGTACTTGGAAAGTAGCACCACCTATACGACGAGATTTTACTTCTACTAATGGAGTTATGTTACTCAGAGCTTGTTTCCAAATATCCAAAGGAGTTTTTTCAGCATTTTTCTGCTTTTCTCCTACGATATCAAGAGCACGATAGAATATGCCATAGGCGATATTCTTTTTACCATCTAACATCAGATGGTTTACAAATTTTCCGACCATTACTTCACCAAACACGGAATCTGGTAAAACAACGCGTTTCTTTGGTTTTGCTTTTCTCATTTTTTTTAACGTTTGTGGCTGTCTATCTCTTCAGAGGAAAGTACTTTTTATCCAAAAACCCTGTTCCTCTTACTCAACCGATCAACCCATTCAACTTTCCCATTCTTATGGGATTACCTTTTGAATTATTAACAAGTTTTTACTTCTGTTTTGGACGTTTTGCACCGTATTTACTACGACGTTGCAAGCGATTTGCCACACCAGCGGTATCCAACGTACCACGAACAACGTGATAACGAACACCTGGCAGGTCTTTCACACGACCACCACGCACCATAACGATACTGTGTTCTTGCAAGTTATGACCTTCACCCGGGATGTACGCATTGACTTCTTTTTGGTTGGTCAAACGCACACGAGCCACCTTACGCATTGCGGAATTAGGCTTCTTAGGAGTGGTCGTATATACACGAACACAAACGCCACGACGTTGAGGACAACTATCCAAAGCAGGACTTTTACTCTTGTCTTCTAATTCAATTCTTCCTTTTCTAACTAATTGTTGAATTGTAGGCATCTTAAATTGTTTTGTTAATAATTATTTTCAAATTTCTATAATAGGCACAAAAACCTTGCGAAGTTAATGTAAAAATATCAAATAAAAAAATTTTTTACAATTTTGCTGCTTTATATCCCAAATTCTCAAAATATCCTTGATTTTAGCGAATTTATGACATGTTTCCAAAATCACCTTGTGCAATTTTTGTCAGCAGATTGGTGGCTCCTGCAACCGTCCGCACATCAGCAATGATGGCATAACGAAGCGGTTTAGCATCTGGATTTTTAGGCTTTTCTTCTTTGAGTTGGCAACGCTTGGGTTTGCTGAACATATATTTTATAATGTGTCCAAACTCTTCCGAGTGCCAATAATTCTCCGAACTTGTTGTAAAATAGATAGTTAGATGCTCTTTTTTGAGGAAAATTTTCTCAATACCCAACTTACAACACAGCCAACGAAGCCGAATGGTGTTGAACAACTCTTCCACTTGCGGGGTCGGCTTCCCAAATCGGTCTTCCAAGCGTTGTGCATAGTGCTGCAACTCGCCTTCATTGCGTAACGTATCCAACTCTCGGTACAAAGCGATTCGCTCAGACACGTTCTCGATATAATCCATCGGAAAGCCAATATCGAGGTCGGTTTCCAGCAAACAATCGGTTGCCCAATTAAGAGTGGGTTGGGCCGTGTCGGTTTCTTGCTTCTGCTTTTCAAAAAGGGAATAAAACTCGTTATTTTTTAACTCTGTAACCGCCTCATTGAGTATCTGTTGATAGGTTTCGTAGCCCAATTCGGCAATAAAACCCGACTGCTCGGCTCCCAAGAGGTTACCCGCACCGCGTATGTCCAAATCTTGCATCGCCAAATTAAATCCAGAACCCAACTCGGCAAAGGTTTCAATGGCTCGCAAACGGCGTTTAGCATCCGATTTAAGTTCGTCCAAAGGTGGTGCAATCAGGTAGCAATACGCCTTTTTATTGGAACGCCCCACCCGACCTCGCAACTGATGCAAGTCTGCCAAACCAAACCGATGAGCCGAATAAACAAACATCGTATTGACGTTCGGAATATCCACACCCGACTCGATGATGGTCGTAGAAATCAAAATATCGTAATCATAATTGATGAAGCTCTCCAGTCGTTCCTCCAAGTCGTCCGTAGGCATTTGTCCGTGTGCGATGACGGTTCGGGCTTGCGGACAGAGCCTTTTCAGTTGGTTTTGGATGGTGGGTAGCAACTCAATTCGGTTGGCTACCGCAAAAATCTGCCCGTTTCGCTGCATTTCCAACTCAACGGCTTCCTGTATGACACTCTCTTCTTGGGACGTAATGATCTCCGTTTCAATCGGATAGCGATTGGAGGGTGGCGTGGTCATCACCGACAAGTCCCTCGCACCCAGCAAGGAGAACTGCAAGGTCCGCGGAATAGGCGTTGCGGTCAGCGTGAGGACGTCTATGTTGGTTCGCAACAACTTGATTTTATCCTTGATAGCAACGCCAAATTTCTGTTCTTCGTCCACGATAAGCAACCCCAAATCCTTCCAAACAACGCTTTTGCCGACTATTTTGTGGGTTCCGATGAGCACATCAATTTCTCCTTTTTGAAGTTGCTCTAAAATTTCTTTGGTCTCTTTGGCATTCTTTCCTCGACTCAAATACTGCACTTTGACGGGGAAATTTTTAAATCGTTCGGTGAATGTTTTGTAATGCTGCAACGCCAAAACGGTAGTCGGCACCAACACCGCCACCTGTTTGGAGTCACCCACTGCCTTAAAGGCTGCCCGCATTGCTACCTCCGTTTTACCAAAGCCCACATCGCCACAAACCAGCCTATCCATGGGCTTATCGGACTCCATATCCCGTTTAACGTCCGCAGTAGTTTTGGCTTGGTCAACCGTGTCTTCGTACAAAAAAGAGGCTTCCAGCGACTGTTGCAGGTAACTATCGGGCGAAAACTGGAACCCTTTTTGGTCCTTGCGTTGGGCATACATCTGAATGAGGTCACGTGCAATGGCTTTCAAACGCTCTTTGGTACGCTCTTTTTTCTTTTCCCACGCACTACTGCCGATTTTGGAAATGATAGGTTCAATACCGTCTTTACCCTTGTATTTAGATATGCGATGCAGGTTATGAATGCTCACAAAAACGGTGTCCCCATCGCGGAAAAAAAGTTGAATCATCTCCTGCATCCTGCCATTGACTTGCGTCCGCACAAGCCCACCAAACTTGCCAATTCCGTGTGTAGTATGCACCACATAATCGCCAATTTGCAGTTGGTTGATTTCTTTGAGCGTGATGACCGCCTTGCCTTTTCGCACCGCCTCCGTCCGCAACTCCACCCGATGAAAACGCTCAAAAATCTCGTGGTCGGTGTAGCAACAAAAATGCGTTTGGGCATCAATAAAACCATTGTGAAGCGTCTTTTCAATCGGCTCAAACGAGATATGCTCCTTGTTTGGATAACTGTCGAAGATACTCTGCAAGCGGTCGGTTTGCTTTTTGTGTTCGCAAAGAATGAAGAGCTCATAGCCCTGTTTTTGGCGATCAATAAGGTCGTCAGTAAGCGTCTCGAAGTTTTTGTGGAAAAGTGGTTGTGGCGTGAACTGAAACGAGATGATTTGTTGCGAAGTGAAAAAAGTACTACTATCTTTTAATTCAATCGTATTTTTGTCGGAAATAGCATTTAATTTGTTGAATCTCAAAGCGTTTGCACTAAAATCATTGCTCACAAAAACCGTATCGGGCGTCAAATAATCCAAAAGCGTACACTGGTTGGCTTTTTCTTCAATGGTTGGGTTGCTGATGATGTTGATGTTTTCTAATTTGCGTTGCGAAAGTTGCGTTTCTATATCAAAAATGCGGATGCTATCAATCTCGTCGCCAAAAAAATCCAACCGATACGGATTTTCAAAATTATAACCAAATATATCCACAATCCCACCTCGTATAGCGAACTGTCCGGGTTCGTACACAAAATCCACTTGTACAAATTTTCGTTCCAAAAGTTGGTCTATCAACGCCGAAATAGGCATCGTTTGTCCAACATTAAAATGCAAAATATCGTCCTGTAGCAGTTGTTTTGTGGGCGTTACTTCCGCAATCGCTTCGGGATACGTTACGATGATATGTGACTGGGAAGGTTGAGCAATCAAGGTCGACAAGGTTTCATTCCGCTGAATAGACAAAGCATCATCAAAAATCTTCTTTTTGCGATACGAAGTCGGGAAGAACAAAACGGATTGCGAAAGCGTCAGCAAATCCGCAAATAAATAGCGTGCTTGCTCGGTGTCACTCCAAATAACCAGTATGTTTTTTTGGATTTTATTTTGCAAAGCACCCATCAGTAGAGCGTTTGCCGAACTACAAACTCCCTTGCACACAAAATGATTCGACTCCGATTCGAGGATTTTCTTCCCCAGCAGAGCGATTTGCGGGTACTTATTGATTCTATTTTGGATTTCTTGGATTTGCATAATTTACGAAGTATGGGCACACGCCAACGCCAAAACCGACACTTTGCAGTCGCGTATGGGGAACAAAACCTGCAACGCACTATCAATCGTGCTACCCGACGTAATCACATCATCAAGCAACAAGATGTGCTTATTTTTCAGTTGCTCGGGAAAATGAACCGCAAAAATACCTTCCACGTTTTTCCCTCTCTCCTCGTAGTTTTGTTGCGATTGCTTGGGGTTATTGATGGTACGATATAAATATTGTGTAGCAATCGGGATTTGCGTAACTTGATGTATCCCTTCGGCAATGTATAAGGTTTGATTATAGCCTCTTTCTTTCAGCCGCTTGGGGTGCAGAGGAATCGGAAAAATCATATCAATGTCGTCAAAAAAGCCGTACGGAGCATATTCTTGGGCTAACATTGTGGCTAATTGGGAGTTGATTTGCGGACGATGAAAGAACTTGGCAGAATGAACCAAATCGCGGAAATTATTTTTCCCGTAGTAACAAAAAGCACCTCCCAAGATGAATTTCGGTTGCTTGTAACGCTCGTTATACTTCAAAAACAATTCTTCCACCTCGTTTTGTCGTTTGTAGGCATGGTCGGTGCGAGGCAAAGAGGCTAAACAATGTTCACAAATCGGTTCCTCAAAAGTGGTTACAACTTGACGACAATGCGGACAAACCGCTGGAAACAGTAAATCCAACAGCCCTTGTCCCGCATAATGCAAAAGAAATTTTATCCTTTCAACCACGCAACGATATTTTTTCGTTTTTCTATGATAGTAGCGATAATGATTCC
>JAEELX010000041.1 GCA_016282955.1 Paludibacteraceae bacterium
ATAAAACCACTAACGAGAAGGATTTTGAAAAAGATGCGACCTATCCTTCAAACCATATTATGAAAGGTTGCACGATAATTGAGGGTTATTGCGTTGCCAAAGTGTTTGCAGTGGGCGACCATACGGCTTGTGGGAAGGTTTTTGAAGCGGCACAGGTGCAGGAAGGTAACCCGACACCGTTGAGCCGAAAGTTGGAATGGTTGGCAAAAGTGATTGCAAAAGCGAGCTATTTAGTGGCGTTTTTGATTATTGTGGGGCGACTGATCATGTATTTCACGACCTACACCATTTCGGACAGCGAAAGTGCGTTGAACTTCGTTGAATACTTGCTTCACACGATTATGATTGCGGTTACGTTGATTGTGGTTTCGGTGCCAGAAGGTCTGCCGATGAGCGTCTCGCTTAGTTTGGCGTTGAGTATGAAAAAACTGATGGACCAAAACACCTTGCCACGCACCATGCACGCTTGCGAAACGATGGGAGCAACCTCCGTGATTTGTACCGACAAAACAGGCACGCTTACCCAAAACCAAATGCAGGTTCACGACACCCATTTTGCCCTAATGCCACCCAGTATCATCTACGAGTGCGTGGCTGTGAATACGACTGCCAACTTGGATTTTTCGGATAAAACGAAGATTAAAGCCATCGGCAACCCCACGGAAGGGGCTTTGTTGCTTTGGTTGCACAGTAAAAAAGCCGATTATCTGACCTTACGCGAGAAGAATACCATCGTGGATAGGTTACCTTTTTCGACCGAACTGAAATATATGGCGACTATTGTTCAATCGCAAGAGTTGCAAAAACGTGTTTTGTACGTCAAAGGTGCCCCTGAAATCGTGCTATCTATGACGAACACGACCGAGATGGAGAAAAAACAATACTTAGACCAACTGCTTACCTATCAAAACAAAGCGATGCGGACGTTGGCGTTTGCGTATTTGCCGCTGACTGATGACCAAGTCGTTTTTGCCAACGGGAAATTAGCGACTAACCAACTGAAAATGATGGGTATCGTTGCCATCTCCGACCCGATTCGTACCAAAGTGCCGAATGCCATTCGCGAATGTATTGAAGCGGGTATACAGGTCAAAATCGTTACGGGTGACACTCCCGGCACAGCCAAAGAGATTGGGCGGCAAGTGGGCATTTGGACCGAAAATGATACCGAACACAACCTACTCACAGGGCAGGAGGTGGAACAGATGTCCGATGAGGAGTTGCGGGAACGGTTGCTTGAAACGAAAATCGTCTCGCGGGCTCGTCCTAACAACAAAGAGCGTATCGTGCGTACCTTGCAAAAAATGAATTATGTGGTGGCTGTTACGGGCGATGGAACCAACGATGCACCTGCTTTGAACGTGGCAGATGTGGGGCTTTCAATGGGCGATGGGACGGCTGTGGCAAAGGAAGCAAGCGACATGACGATTTTGAATAACTCGTTCAGCACGATTACCAATGCGGTGATGTGGGGTCGGTCGCTGTACAAAAACATCCAACGGTTCATTCTTTTTCAACTAACCATCAACGTGGTGGCGTGTTTGGTGGTGTTGGTAGGGGCTTTCACAGGCACCGAATCGCCCTTGACCGTTACGCAGATGTTGTGGGTCAATTTAGTGATGGATTCCTTTGCGGCACTCGCTTTTGCGTCCCTCGCACCGAGCAAAAATGTGATGCACGAAAAGCCACGTACCTCCGAAGAGCCGATTATTAGCAAGCCTATGGCACAAGGAATTTTCGGCATTGGTGGCATTTTGGCGATATTTTTGTTGGGCGTTTTGTTCTTCTTCCAACACACCGATTTTACTTCGCTGAAAGATTTTACCTACACTTGGACAACCCAAAAACACCTTTCTGCGTACGAATTAACGCTCTTTTTCACCACCTTTGTGATGTTCCAATTTTGGAATTTATTCAATGCCAAAGCGTTTATGACGGGCAAGTCGGCACTTTTGGACTTAAATCCCAAAACCAACCGATGGTTCGTTATAACGACTATTGTAGTGATTGTAGGGCAGTTTACGATTGTGCAGTTTGGTGGCGATATGTTCAATGTTCAGCGTGGTGGGTTAGGGTTGATAGATTGGCTGATAATCATCGGTTTAACCTCTTTGGTGTTGTGGATTGTGGAAGGATTAAAACGGTTCCCTGCTTTCAAAGAAATATAAATGATGCAAGCGTTGAAAAATATCATTCGGACCCATTGGGGGAAATTGTTATTTCTCGGCTTACTCGTTTCGTTTTCGGCGTGTAACTCACTCAATCACCAAGGCAGTACCCTCCAACGACAACTATTATATCAAATCCAACAAGCCGACAAACTGACCCACGAGATTCAGCAAAGCATTGAAAATCAATCATTTGATTCGGTTTTTGTGTTTTGTGAGCAACGCAAAGATATTCTTTTTTATCTGTTTGACGAAGATATGCGGATGATATATTGGTCAAACAATTGGCTGACGGGCTCGTATGTTGACTTGTATCGCGATAATGAGTGGTTTTACCAACTTTTTTACAATGCCCATACCATTTGCCGTTGGTTGAAGCATGAAAAATACGCAATTCTGACCATTATTCCCATTCGTTACAATTATAATTTTGAAAATAAGCAACTGAAAAACACGTTTATTGAACGGTTTGATATTTCGGCTGACTTTGACATAACCCACACGCAACAGGAGGAATTTTATCCCATTTATGATGCTCAACGGCGATTCCTTTTTTCACTTTGTAACGCAAAAAAAATAGAACAATCCACCAGTCCAACCGATAATTTTTACAACAGTTTTTCCTACCACACCTTGTCTAATTCTTCGGACGACAACGATAAACTTTTTTCTATTTTGTCAAGCCGAAAATTCTACCTTTTTTCCTTTTCGGCACTCGTTTTTTTCTATCTGTTGTGCATTTTTATTTTCGTTTACACACGCGGTATGCGTAACATGAAAATTGCCAACAAAATCCTCTACCTTATTTTTATCGTCATCGTAAGTAGTTATACCATCATTTTCTTCGTTTCGGTGCAACACCTCAAAACGCACTACGAAAAACAGCAGCGAGAAAACCTACTATCAAAGAGCAAATTCATCCAATCGGCATTGCAAAATTTATACTATTGGAACATTCAACTCACCGACCAAAACACGCACGGACTCAACACCGACTTGAAGGATTTGAGTTATTATTACCAGACCGATATTCACGTTTACGATATGGAAGGCGATTTGGTGGGAACGTCCATTCCGTCTATTTTTGACAACGGTATTTTGTCCAAACATATCGCTCCGACAGTGTATTTTCACGACAGCCTTCATACGTGTCAAACCGAACAAATAGGCACGTTATCGTATCTCACAACGTACACCGAGTTTTACAACGGTAATTTTGTCCAAATTGGATACATTTCCTTGCCGTTTTTTATTTCGGAGGACGAAATGACGTATGAAGTGGATAGTTTTTTGTCGCATTTGTTGCCGAGTTACATCTTTATTTTCTTGTTGGCGATATTTTTGGCTTATTTGATTGTGTATCGTATCACGTCTCCGATGACGGCTTTGACGCGACAGATGGCACAATTTCAGGTCGGAAAAGAGAATCAGCATACCATTGATTATCGGCAAAATGATGAATTGGGGTTGCTTGTGCAGGAGTACAATAATATGGTGGAACAGTTGGAAAAATCCACGCAACTATTGGCTCAATCAGAGCGTGAAGTGGCGTGGCGAACGATGGCACGACAAATTGCACACGAAATCAACAACTCGCTTACGCCCATGAAACTGACTATCCAGCAACTCCAACGGATGCGTAACTCGGAAAAATTTAACGATTATTTCCAAAAAACGACCCAGACGCTCATTGAGCAAATCAATAGTTTGAATAAAATTGCATCGTCTTTTTCGTCCTTTGCCAAACTGCCTCAACTGACTATCACCACCGTCAATGTGGCACAAAAACTATCGTTGGTTATCAATTTGATGAAAAACAATGCCGACCAAATTCCTATCCGCTATATAGGACCTTCGGACGGTGTTTTTGCCCGAACAGATGAGCAGCAAATTTCGCAAGTTTTTACGAACCTCATAACGAATGCTTTGCAGGCCATTGGCGATAATGCAAACGGGAATATCATCGTGATTCTCAAAAACGATACGGAGAAGCGGATTCAAATCTCGATTTCGGACAACGGTTGCGGTATTCCTGAGGAAATTCAGCCGAAGATATTTTTCCCCAATTTCACCACCAAAACCACAGGAATGGGCTTGGGACTTGCGATTTCAAAGAATATAGTCGAAGGTGGAGGAGGCAGTATCACATTTGAGACGTCGCCACAAGGCACCACTTTTTATATTACGTTACTTGCAGCAGAACCTATTTAGCTTTTTTGTAGCACGTAGAGTTTATCGCCTCGCCGACACAGTTCAGGAATTTTCACCGAAAAAACCTCTCCTTGCTTCACTACGGCAACTTTTTGGCAATTCTCATCGCGTAATTCAGACGCCACAAACGAAATCAAGCCAGTCGTTTCGCCCGTTATCATAAACTCGTCATCTTGGTGGATTTGCGAAATGGCTTCCACCGTAAACTCTGCCACTGAATGTTGCTTGAAAAAATTGGTGCATTTGCCCACAAAAATCTTCTTTTTCGTGGCTTGACTGCCGTACGTGTGCGTCCATTCGCCCAACGGTTGCCCGAGATAGTATCCGTCCCAAAAACCGCGATTGAAGACCTCTGCAAGTTGTTCGTCCCATGCTTTGATTTTGTCGTTGATGGAGTCGTGTTGCCATTCGCCTTGCTGGTAGGCTTCCACCGCTTGCCGATAGCATCGCACGGCCTTTGCAACATACTCGGGTCCGCGAGCACGCCCTTCGATTTTCAAAACCGACACGCCCGCGTCTAAAATTTTGTTCAAGAAATGAATCGTTTTGAGGTCTTTGGGCGACATAATATATTGATTATCAATGTCTAACGCCATATCGGACGACTTATCAAAAACCGTGTACGCCCTTCGGCAAATCTGCACACAAGCCCCTCGGTTCGCCGACTGATTGTAGTTATGCAACGACAAGTAGCACTTGCCACTGACAGCCATACACAAAGCCCCGTGACAGAACATCTCTAACCGCATCAACTTGCCCGACCTGCCCACGATATGCTCCCGCACAATGTCCTCGTGGATTTGTTTCACTTGCTCCAAATTCAACTCCCGTGCCAGCACAGCCACGTCTGCAAATTGGGCATAAAAACGCAACGCTTCGGTGTTGGCGATGTTCAGTTGGGTGGATAAATGCACCTCCACGCCTTCCTGCAAACAATACTGCATAACGGCTATATCAGAGGCTATAATCGCATCGATGCCCTCTTTTTTGGCACGCTGCACAATGGAAAGTGCGGTCGGCAAGTCTTCGGGATACATCACTGTATTGAGGGTCAGGTAGGTTTTGATGTGGTGTTGCTTGCATAAAGCCACAATCTTCGCCATATCGTCCAACGTAAAATTGACAGACGACTTGGCACGCATATTCAATTTATCCACACCAAAATAAACGCTGTTCGCACCTTCGACAATCGCCACTTGCAGACTCTCCCAACACCCAACTGGTGCCATAATTTCGATATTGTCATTCATCATATTAGTCAAAAATTGTCCATAAAACGCCACGAAAATACAAATAAATATCCAATCAAATGATTTTATTTATTTCGATATTCAAGCGGTGTGATGCCTGTTTGCTTTTTGAAATAGCGATTAAAAGCGGTCGCTTCTGGAAAATGCAAGCGTTCAGCAATCTCGTACATCAATAAGGAAGTATGTTTCAGCAAAATTTTCGCTTCCATCACCGTAATGCGATTCAACCAATCCATGACGGATAAGCCCGATTGTTGGCGTATGACAGCACTTAAATGGTTAGGCGTTAAGGCAAGTCGGGTCGCATAAAAAGGAATGCTACGCTCGGTCGCACCATATTGTCGAATTAGGTTGAGGAATTTCGTAAACACTTCTTCGCCCCGCGAAACGTAGTGCAGAGCCTGTTTGGTTGCTAATGTTTGCCATGTGTTTTGAATGTCCATAATCATCGAAACAACAAGATGACTTATTGCCTCCAAAACGGGGTTTGAACGCTGTAATTGCTGTGCTATCAAGAAAAAATAAGTCGTGTTGCGTTGCCATTCTTCATCGGTTAAGGATAGATAGATCACCTCAAAAAGTTTCAATTTTTCAATATCTTGGCGATGGATACCTGGTAAGTTGCTCACCACAAGCACTTCCACAGCGTAATCGTCAGACATCTTTGTCATTTCAATGACTGTTCCTGGTGGAGTGAATAGAAAATCGCGTTCGTGCACCGTATAATCCACAAAATTGATGTTATAGGTAGCCGTCCCTCGTATAAC
>JAEELX010000042.1 GCA_016282955.1 Paludibacteraceae bacterium
GTGATTGCGGGTGCAGGGTCGGGCAAGACGCGTGTTTTGACCTATAAAGTGGCTTATTTACTGCAACAAGGGATTGCTCCGCAAAATATATTGGTGCTGACGTTTACCAACAAAGCCTCTCGGGAGATGAAGAAACGCATCGTGCAGATGGTTGGTGCGAAGGCAATGTCGCTGTATATGGGTACTTTTCACTCCGTTTGTGCCCGTTTGTTGCGTTTGGAAGCCGATTTATTGGGTTTGACGCCCGAGTTTACGATTTATGACAACAACGATAGCCGTTCTTTGTTGAAGCAAATCATCAAAGAGATGGGTTTAGATGTCAAAAAATACGATAATAAAACCATTTTGAACCATATCAGTGCGGCGAAAAATGCTTTGCTAACGCCCGATGGGTATGCTGCCAACAAAGATTATATGAAGCGTGATGAGATAGAACATATTCGTGCCATGCCGTTGATTTATGCCGAGTATCAGCATCGATTGTTGCAAGCCAATGCGATGGATTTTGATGATATTTTGATGAATATGAATGCTTTATTGCGTGATAATCAACAGGTTAGGGAAAAATATCAGCAACAATTTACGCACATCCTCATTGATGAGTACCAAGACACGAATTATTCGCAATATCTGCTCATTAAACGGTTGGCTTTTCCGCAAAATCATATCTGTGTGGTTGGAGACGATTCGCAATCGATTTATGCTTTTCGTGGGGCACAAATCGGGAATATCCTTTCGTTTCAACAGGAATATGACGGCAAATTGTTTAAGTTGGAGCGTAATTATCGTTCTACGCAGACGATTGTTCAGGCTGCCAACAAACTTATTGCCCACAATAAACACCAAATCAAAAAGACCATTTATTCCGAAAAGGAGCAAGGCGAGGCGATTCGGTTGCTGAAATTTGAGACGGATAGGGACGAAAGTCGGGATATTACCACCGAGATTTTGATGCAAAATAAGCGAAAAAACGTCCCGTACAGTAGTTTTGCTATCTTGTACCGCACCAACGCCCAATCACGTCCGTTTGAAAATGAATTGCGGCGATTTTCTATTCCGTATCAAATCTACGGCGGAAATAGTTTTTACCAAGCCCGCGAGATTAAAGATGCGATTGCCTATTTTCGGTTGGTCGTAAACCAAAATGATAGCGAGGCTTTGAAGCGGATTATCAACGTGCCAGCACGCGGAATTGGCGACACAACGATGAAAAAAATCACCGAAGAGGCGTTGCGACAAGATAAAAGTTTGTATCAAATTATCTCGCAAGACGATTTTTCAAACCTCGCTTTAAATGCTGGAACAACACGGAAAATACGGGATTTTGTGAATATGATTCAGGGTTTTAGAGCCGAATTAAATACCCTCAATGCCTACGAATTAGCCAAACAAATTTTGACGACTTCCGATTTGCTCAATGCCCTGCTGGTCAAAGGTTCTTCGGACGATAAGGAGCGTTACGATAACTTGCAAAAATTGCTGACCGATTTGGAGACTTTTGTGGCAGACCATAGCGAAGAAGGCACCTGTTTTTTGCCCAATTTTTTGGAAGATGTGGCGTTGCTGACCGACCAAGATGTGAACATCAATAACACCGAACCCAAGGTAACTTTGATGACGATTCACGCTGCCAAAGGGTTGGAATTTGAGAACGTGTATATCGTGGGGTTGGAGGAAAATCTGTTCCCGTCTGCAGTCTGTTTTACGGCAAGCGAAGAGGAGGAAGAACGGCGTCTGATGTACGTTGCGATGACCCGTGCCCAAAAAAACTTGACGCTTACGTGGGCAAGACAGCGTTTCCGTAATGGTATGATTACTCCCTGCGAACGAAGCCGCTTTTTAGACGATTTAGACCTGCCTAATGCACAACCTATAGCACCCCAACCGATAGTCACCAAACCTGCCTTCCGTCCCATTCCTTCCGTTTCGATTGTGCAAGACGAGGTGGAAGAAAAACGCATTCCCTTCGCTTCAGAGTGGGAAAAAGGCAGTCGGGTGAGGCATAAAACCTTTGGTGAAGGCACGGTGGTGGACACGTACATCGAGTTGGAAAACAAAAAAATCGAAATCAATTTTGACCAAGTGGGCAAAAAAACGCTCTTGCTGATGTTCGCCAAATTAGAACACTGCTAACTGCATATACTCTTCCAATCGCTTTTTGGAGGCGATTTTTTTGGCATTCGTTTCGGTGATGCCCACGATAGTAGCATTGAGTTGCTGCAAAAAGGTCGCTAAATCGGTATTTTTAAGTAGTATATCTTTGTACCATTTGGTCTCGCCCAGATTTTCAAAGGTCGAAATGCGAATCGCTCGATGTTCGGCATAGTAAGGCAAAACCGTCAAGTCGTAGTTTTTGACCATAAATTGCGTAAAATTGAACACACCAACCTCAAAAAGCAGTTGATTCAAGACCGAATCGCTGATGTTTTCCACCAAAATATAAACAAACGAAAGTTCGTTGGTGATGGCTGAAAAAGTGTCTTGGCTCGCCGTCTCTTGCATGTTGTCGTCCGTGGCAGTGCTGCGTGCTTGGCTGAGCGTATGGGGCGAGTCCTTGCCTTGCTGACTTTCCCAACCTTGCCCCATCATCGCAAGCATGTCTTTGGCTTTGGCACTCAGTTCGTTGCTCGGAAATTGTTCCACCATCTGTTTAAGGGCTTCTGTAAAGGATTCCTGACCTTGTGTCTTGGCTAAGGCGACCGAATTGATGAACAAAAAACGAGGCATCAGAGGCGAGTTGCTATAATTTTCTTTGGCAATTTGCGTGTTGGTTATAACTTGCTGATAATCACCATTTTGGAATGCTTCAAACGTGTTTTTGTAGAGTTCTTGTGCCTCTTTTTCGGCAAAAATACTACTTTTTTCTGCCTTGATGAGCAATTGCGTGTAGGCGTTTTCGGGGAATTTATCGACCATTGTTTGCTTGATTTGAGCCGCTTTTGGCTCGTTTTTCTGGCGTTTGGTGTACAAAAATTGATAATAATACAACTCCGCTAACTTTTCATCATCGGGGAATTTCTGCAAAAAGAGTGCAAATAACTCGTCCGAAAGCGGGTAATTATGGGCTTTATCGTGCAAAATGATGATTACGTCAAACAACGCATCACGCAACATAGCATTGGATTGAGCAATCTCCTCAGGCGTTTTGGGAATCTGTTTTTGGTAGTACTCAACCGTGTATTCTTCCTTAAACTCTTCGGCGTTGCTCATGTCGGCTTGTTCTTCGGACAACTCTTGTGGCAACTCGTCTGCGAGGTCGTTTGGTGTGTTCATTTCGTTGTCGTCCCAAGTGGGTATGTTCGTTTTATCTTTTCGTCGCCAGTTGTCTTCCAAAGCCCGTTCGCCCCATGTGTCAGCAAACAA
>JAEELX010000005.1 GCA_016282955.1 Paludibacteraceae bacterium
AGGTGAACGTGCAAAGGTAGCGGTGGAGTCGTTTGATAACCGTGTGGATCCTGTTGGAGCGTGTGTGGGAGCGAATGGAACGCGTATTCATGCCGTTGTGCGTGAGTTGCGGAACGAAAACATTGACGTGATTCATTACTCGGAGGATATGGCAGTTTATATCCAACGTGCATTGGCTCCCGCAAAAATTCCTATTTCGTCTATCCATTTGAACGAAGCCGACAAAACGGCGGAAATCTACATCAAACCAGCTGAAATTAGTTTGGCAATCGGTCGTGGTGGCTATAACATCAAACTTGCCAGTATGATTACGGGTTATCACTTGGATATTTTCAGGGAATTGGAAAATGAAGACGTTGAAGATATTGAATTAGATGAATTTAACGATGAAATAGATCAATGGGTTATCGATGTGCTTAAAGGCATCGGTATGGACACCGCTAAGGACGTGCTGAACGTTCCTAAAGGCGAGTTACTGAATAGAACGGATTTGGAGGAAGAAACGATAGACGAAGTGATTCGCATTCTTCAAGCCGAATTTGAAAATGATTGATAGTTTATTATTCACAATCTAAAACACTTTGACCTATGGCAATGAGTTTAATGAAGGCGTGTAAGCAACTCGAAATCGGGATTGCAACAGCCGTGGAATACCTTCAAAAACAAGGAATAGAAGTAGTGGACAACCCCAACACAAAGTTATCAGACGAGGATTATTTGACCCTTGTTAGGGGATATAATAAAACTCTTGCTGACGAAATTGAAGCCCAAAAAAATAGCAAACAAGCCGTTGTTGAAGAACCTAAAAAGGAGGAAGTTGCTCCCAAAAAAGAGGAAGTCATAACGCCTACGAACGATATTCATGTCAAGGTCGTGGGGCGTATGGATATTGAGGAGAAAAAAGCGGCTGCAAATGAAACCGAAAAAGAAGCGATAGCCGAAAGCCAAAAAGGCGACCAAGTCAATGCGGTAGAAGTCGCTCCTGTAGAGGAAAAAAAGAAAGCGGAGAAGAAGTCTAAACAGGACACTCCCAAAGAAACGGAGGTGCAGGAGCAACCTAAAACGGAGGCAAAAGAGACACACGGCAAGAAGAAAAAACGCTTCGAATTTAGCGAAACCGAAGACGGAGTCGTAGAGGTTAAAGTACACAACAGTGAACTCGAAAAGCGTCCAAACGTGATAGGAAAACTCAATTTGGACGAAATGAATATGAGTACGCACCCCGCTAAAAAGACGAAAGAAGAGAAAAAGAAGGAGAAAGAAGAGCGGTTGCAAAACAAGAAAAATCAAAACCAAAAAGACAACGCTGAGAACGTCAATTTACAAGACCAAAATGCAACCGAAAAGACCTCTCGCACACGCATCAAAGGCAAAAAATCCAAAATAGACGTTGATAATTTTGATTTTAAAGCCAACAAAAACAACCACAACGGCAAGCGGTCTCATCGGGGTTACAAAAACGAAATTAGCGAGGAAGAGGTACAACGGCAAGTGAAAGAGACGATGTCCTCGTTCCAAACGCCCAAAGGCAAGACCAACTACTCTAAATACAAGCGTGAACGGCGAGAATTGGAACGCGAAAAAGTGGCTCTTGAAAAGGAGATTCGGGCAGAACAATCTAAAACATTGAAACTCACCGAGTTTGTAACCGTCAACGACCTCGCCGTGATGATGAATGTGCCTGTGGTGAAGGTCATCAGTACCTGTATGTCGATTGGTATCATGGTGAGTATCAATCAGCGTTTGGAAGCGGATACGATTAACCTCGTGGCAGAAGAATTTGGCTTTACGACCGAGTTTGTGAGTGCCAAAGTGGTGGAAGAGATTCATCAGACCGAGGAGGAGTATTCGAACGAAGATATTGAAAGACGTGCTCCGATTATCACCGTCATGGGTCACGTGGACCACGGTAAAACGTCTTTGCTTGACCATATTCGTAATACGAATGTGATTGCAGGTGAAGCGGGTGGTATAACCCAGCATATCGGTGCGTACAACGTTAAACTCAAAAACGGTCAGCACCTCACTTTCTTGGATACGCCAGGACACGAAGCCTTTACGGCTATGCGTGCTCGTGGTGCGAAGGTTACGGATATTGCAATCATCATCATTGCCGCTGACGATGCCGTGATGCCCCAGACCGTTGAGGCTATCAACCACGCACAACTTGCTGGCGTGCCGATGATTTTTGCTATCAATAAGTGCGATAAACCAGGTGCTAATCCCGATAAAATCAAGGAGCAGTTGGCGAATATGAACATCCTTGTGGAAGATTGGGGAGGAAAATATCAATGTCAAAACATATCTGCAAAAAGTGGCGATGGTGTGTTTGAATTGCTGGAAAAAGTGCTGTTGGAAGCGGAAATGTTGGATTTGAAAGCCAACCCCAAACGCCGTGCCAAAGGTTCAATCATCGAATCATCGTTGGACAAAGGTCGCGGATATGTCGCTACGGTACTTGTTTCGGACGGAACATTGCACGTGGGAGATGTCATTTTGGCAGGAATTTATCACGGGCGTGTCAAAGCGATGTTCAACGAACGTGGACAAAAAGTGGAGCAGGTTTTGCCTGGTGAGCCGTGTCTTTTCTTGGGTTTGAACGGTGCTCCGCAAGCGGGCGATGACTTTATCGTTCTGCCAAACGAGCAAGAGGCACGATTATTGGCAAACAAACGAGAACAACTGCAACGTGAACAATCGGTTCGCACCAAAAAGCATTTGGGATTGGACGAAATTGGTCGTCGGTTGGCGATTGGCGACTTCAAGGAGTTGAATATTATCGTCAAAGGTGATGTGGACGGTTCGGTAGAGGCTTTGTCGGATTCGCTCATCAAGTTATCCACCGAAAATATCCAAGTCAACGTCATCCACAAAGCCGTCGGTGCGATTTCGGAAAGCGATATTCTGTTGGCGGAGGCTTCCAATGCGATTGTGGTGGGCTTCCAAGTGCGACCAACGAGTACGGCACGCAAGATGGCAGACAAAGAGGAGATAGATATTCGTCTATATAGTATCATTTACGATGCTTTGGAGGAAATCAAGTCGGCGATGGCAGGTATGTTGTCGCCCGATATTAAGGAAGAAAAAACGGCTACTGCAGAAGTGTTACAGACTTTCAGAATATCCAAAGTCGGAACGATTGCCGGTTGTATTGTTCGCGAAGGAAAAATTAAACGTGCCAATAAATGCCGCTTAATTCGTGATGGAATCGTGATTTACACGGGCGAATTGGATAGCCTCAAGCACGGCAAAGATGACATCAAAGAAGCGGGTGTAAATACCGAATGCGGTTTGAGCATCAAAGGATATAATGACGTGCAAGTGGGCGATATGATTGAAACTTTTGAACAAGTGGAAGTAGCAAAAGAATTATAAACAAAAAGTAAAAACGTTTGAATGAAAATAAACTTTTTTAGTAGCAGTGATGATGACCATATCATTCCAATAATTGAAAATAACGATTCACCGACCGATGATGTGCCCCAAGATGGCGAAGTCGTTGGTGTGTTGCCTTTGCGGAATATGGTACTTTTTCCGGGTGTGTTGTTGCCCGTGGCTGTGTCGCGTCCAAAGTCCAAAAAGTTGGTGCAAACCGTTTATGAACAGGAAAAAATGTTGGCAGTTTGTTGTCAACGCGAGCAGAATGTATCGGAGCCCAAAGGCGATGATTTGTACGATTTGGGCGTTTGTGCTCGTATTGCTCGCACGATTGATGTGCCTGATGGTAGTTTGATGGTGATTTTGGAGGGAATTTGTCGCATCCGTGTGGTAGAATATGTGAGTTCAAAGCCGTATTTGAAGGCGAAAATCAAGCACGAAGACGAGATTTTTCCCAAGAAAAACGACAAGCATTTTCTCGCTATTGCAAGTAGCATCAAAGACCTGACTACGAAGGTGCTGAAACTCTCGGAATCTATTCCACAAGAGGCTGCGATGGCAATAACGAACATCAACAACCTGCCTTCGTTTGTGAATTATGTGTGCGTCAATTTTGGCTTGCGGATAACCGACAAACAAGAGTTGCTTTCCATTGATAGTTTGGAAGATAGGGCGTTGCGGCTGTTGGAGTTGCTCAACAAAGAGGTGCAGATGTTGGAAATGAAAGCCGACATCCAAAATAAAACCCGCGAAGACATCAATAAACAGCAACGTGAGTACTACCTTCACCAACAAATCGAAACGATTCAAAAAGAGTTGGGCGACACGAGCGAGCAGAAAAGCAACGAGATGTTGGAACGTGCCGCTAAAAAGAAGTGGAGCAAGGAAGTGCAAGCCGTCTTTGAGGACGAATTGAAGCGGCTCAAACGGATGTCAACCAATGCACCCGACTATTCCACGCAAGAAACCTACCTCGAAACGATGCTCGAATTGCCTTGGAACGAGTACTCGGAAGATAATTTTGATGTGAAAAATGCTCGCACAGTGTTGGATGAAAACCATTTTGGGATGGAGAAAGTCAAGGAACGCATCGTGGAGTTTATCGCGGTGCAAAAGCAGTTGCAATCCATTTCCTCCAAAGATGAAGCGATTAAATCGCCGATTATCTGCTTGTACGGACCTCCGGGTGTGGGTAAAACGAGTCTGGGTAAGTCTATCGCAACCGCACTTGGACGCAAATATACCCGCGTTTCGTTGGGAGGTTTGCACGACGAGTCGGAGATACGAGGGCATCGCCGAACCTATATCGGTGCCATGCCAGGACGGATTATTGAGAATATCAAAAAAGCCAAGACCTCTAACCCTGTTTTTGTGTTGGACGAGATTGATAAAATCGGCATGGACTACAAAGGCGACCCTACTTCGGCGTTGCTGGAGGTGCTTGACCCCGAACAAAACTCGCATTTTCACGATAACTTCCTCAACATTGACTACGACCTCTCCAAAGTCTTTTTCATTGCGACCGCCAACACGCTGGATTCTATTCCGCGACCGCTTTTAGACCGTATGGAGTTGATTGAGATGACGGGTTATTCGATTGAGGAAAAAGTGGAAATTGCCAAGCGACACCTCATTCCGAAGGAGTTGAAGGAACACGGACTGAAAGCCACGCAACTCAAATTCAAAAAAGAAGTTATTGAGCAAATCATTGACCGCTATACGCGTGAGTCGGGTGTGCGGAACTTGGAACGCCAAATCGCAAAGGTATGCCGCAAAGTGGTAACCAAGATGGCTTCCGAAGAGGAGTATAACGTTACCTTGACCCCCGAAGATATTGTAACCTATCTGGGGCAACCCCGCTTCTCGCGAGACGAATACGAAGGCAACAAATACATTGGTGTCGTTACGGGGTTGGCTTGGACGAAGGTTGGGGGCGAGATTCTGTTTATTGAAGCCTCTTTATCGCAAGCCAAGACACCTACACTCACCCTCACAGGCAACTTGGGAGACGTGATGAAGGAGTCCGCAACCATCGCTTTGGGCTACATCAAAGCCCACGCACAGGACTTCAAAATCCCCCCCGAGATGTTCAATAAAAACGCGGTGCATGTCCACGTACCCGAAGGAGCCGTGCCAAAAGATGGACCTTCGGCGGGTATCACCATGACGACTGCCTTGGTTTCGGCGTTCACCAAACGCAAGGTGCGTCCACGCATTGCCATGACGGGCGAGATGACCTTGCGAGGCAAAGTGTTGCCTATCGGTGGCGTGAAGGAGAAGATTTTGGCTGCCAAAAGAGCGGGTATCACCGACCTCATTTTGTGTGATGATAACCGCAAAGACATCGCCGAAATACCCGATTTCTACCTCAAAGGGCTTAAGTTCCACTACGTGAAGGATATTAACGAAGTCATCAACCTCGCACTGCTATGATTCACAGTTTACGTCAACTTTTTGAACATATCACGGGCAAAGAAGCGGCACAACAAATCACGATTACCGCTTCGGGAAGCAACCGCAAGTACTATCGTTTGATTAGCGAGGACGAAAAAATATCGCTCATTGGTGTGGTGGGAACGTCGTTAGACGAGAATAATGCGTTTTTGTACATGATTGAGCATTTCACCAAGTGCGGGCTGAACGTGCCGAAACTCGTTGGTGTGAGTGATGACCGCATGTGCTATTTGCAGGAGGATTTGGGCGACACGTTGCTCTTTGATTTCATTGCGGACGGACGCAAGACGGGCGTTTTTTGTTTGGAAGAAAAAGAGATGCTTTCCAAGACGATTACTGCCCTCGCACGCTTCCAGATTCAGGGAGCCAAGGATTTTGACTTCTCGCAATGCTACCCACAGCCCGAGTTCAACGAACGCTCTATCCGTTGGGATTTGAACTATTTTAAGTATTGTTTTTTGAAGGCGACCGAGTTGGATTTTCAGGAAAACTTGCTCGAAAATGACTTTGAAAAACTGACGAACATCTTGCTCAAAGCCCCGAACAACGCCTTTATGTACCGCGATTTCCAAAGTCGCAACGTGATGATTACCGCCAAGGGCGAACCCTATTTTATTGATTTTCAAGGTGGTAGAAAAGGTCCCGTGTACTACGATGTGGCGTCTTTCTTGTGGCAAGCCAAGGCGAATTTCCACCAAGAGTTGCGAGCCGAACTGATAGCACAATATATTGACGAGTTGGAAAAATACACCTACGTTGACCGAGCCGAGTTCTACCAAACTTTGCAGCATTTTGTGATTTTCCGCATCATGCAGGTGCTCGGAGCGTATGGTTTCAGAGGCTATTTTGAGAAAAAACCGCATTTCTTGCAGTCCATTCCCTTTGCTTTGAAGAACCTCAAACAGTGTTTGGCAAAGGATATGAAGGAATATCCCTACTTGGCAGAGACGCTGTTGCGGCTCACGAAAATGAAGCAATTCAACGAATCGTCCAACATCAAGCCCTTGGTGGTTCGGATTTATAGTTTTGCCTACAAAAAAGGCATTCCGCAGGACGAAAGTGGCAATGGTGGAGGTTTTGTGTTTGATTGTCGGGGTATCAATAACCCAGGAAAATACACGAAATACGCCCATTTCACAGGATTGGATGAGCCCGTAATCGATTTTATGGAATCCAACAAGGAGGTCTTTCCGTTCTTGCAAGCCACCTACAAACTTGTAGACCCCACTATCAAGCGGTACATCGACCGTGGCTTTCAGAGTTTGATGATTTGTTTTGGTTGCACGGGTGGCAAGCACCGCTCGGTGTATTTGGCGGAAAAGATGGCTTCGCACGTCAGTGAACGCTTTGGGGTGGAGGTGCAACTCGTGCATCGCGAACAAGACATTGCCAAAGAATTTCCAGCCAAGAGCCAAGAGTGATGAAAGCGATGATTTTTGCAGCGGGGAAAGGCACACGCCTCAAACCCATCACCGACTCGCTACCAAAGGCGTTGGTTAAGGTGGGGGATAAAACCTTGCTACAATATCAGATTGAGAAATTAAAGCAGCATAACATCTCCCAAATCGTCATCAATGTCCACCATTTTGCCGACCAAATCCTCGATTATTTGGCTGAAAATCAATACTTTGGTTGCGATATACACATCAGCGATGAGCGTGACCAACTCCTCGAGACCGGTGGTGGATTGCTCCACGCACGCGACCTCTTCCAGCCCAACGAGCCCATTTTGCTCTGCAACGTGGATATTTTGCATAACCTTGATTACACGGCTTTCATAGCCGCTTTTGCCCAACAACCCACCTTGGCACACATCGTGGTGAGCGAACGCACAACCCAACGTTATTTTTTGTTTGACAAGCAAAATATCCTGCAAGGATGGGAGAATATCGCCACGCACCAGACCAAGCCGCAAGGGTTCCAACCCACACCCGACCAAAAGTTGCTCGCTTTTTCGGGCATACACCTCGTGGCACCCGACATTTTTGTGCACCTGCAACGCTACGCCCAAACCATCGCTAACCCTGCTTTTTCCCTCACCGATTTTTACCTCTGGATGGTGGGCAAGGCGACCGTAACTGCTTATGTTCCAACAAATTACAAGATGGTTGACATCGGCAAAATCGAGCAGTTGGAGCAAATCAAAACCTTGGATTTTTAAGTTTTCCAAGACACGAAAAAAATCGCTCATGCAACAAAAAAGAAAAGAAAATTTTTGTTTTTGAAAAAAAAGCAGTACATTTGTGGGAGATTTTGTTGTAAAATAACCAAAAGAACGAAATCCAAAACAAGGTATGTGTAACAAAAAAGAATATAAATTTAACTTTATGATAACAATGAAAAAGATTTTATTTTTTGCTATGACGTTGCTTTTCGCAACGCAAATGATGTTTGCTGATGGAGCACGCGACATTCAACGCGACACATTTGGCAAGTGCGACGAACAGTACTATTCTGTTATTAAGTTGAAAATTAAAAGACCTGAAGCAATTCCTTTGACCATCAATGCAAGAGGTGGAAAAGTGGAGTTTTCAACAGGTAATTTGCAGTATCAAGCAAAAACCAAAACTTTCCGTCTTGCAACACGCCAATGGGAAGTAGTGGGAGTAGATGCTGACGCAAGTTTTTCGACGCTCGTTATGTGGGATTCTGTTACTATCGAATGGAATGCTACGGCCAATAAGTACGATACGCTTCACCACATCGTGCCATCGAACAATAAATATGCATCAAAAGATTACGGTGGATGGATTGACTGCTTCCCTTGGGGAACGAGTACGTTCAAACGTTCGGAGGTTGACAACAAAGACGGTTATGTAACCTGTATCTATCCTTACAACCGTTCTACAAGCGAGTTGCCAAGTCCAGGTAATCAGAATAACGCCTATGGTTACGGTCCTTCGGCTAATGTACCAGATGTTGCTCCTGACTTTGACCTCTCTGACCCTGTTTCGTGCTACTATGACTGGGGAATCAATAACGACATTTATTGTATCTGGGTAGGTTATGATACCACGAAGGCTCCAGGCAACACAGGTAAAGACACGATTTTGTTTGACTCGACTATGTTCCAGAAAGGTACGTGGCGTACGTTGCGTGATACCGAGTGGAGATATATGTTGCAGACACGTAAGGTAGAGAATAGAACACAAACTGCGTGGACATTAGTGAAATTACAGGGAGCAACGGATGCAGACTTTGCTAACTTTGGTGGTGGAACAGACCCACGTGCCTTGAAAACAGGTGCAACAGTACGCGGAATGCTCATCTTCCCCGATGAATTTGAACTCAGCAATGCAACAAAATTAGGCTTTACAGGTAATTTGACTTACGGAACCACAGGCTGGAGCAACGCCACAACATTGTCCTATAAAAACTTTATGGCATTGGAAAAATTAGGCGTGATATTCTTACCACAATCAACCGTGTTTAATCAAAATGCTGCATACGAAACAACTGGTGCTCTGTGTTATTGGAGTTCTACACACTATGA
>JAEELX010000043.1 GCA_016282955.1 Paludibacteraceae bacterium
AGCCACTAAGTTTTTAGTGGCTTTTTTTATGCAAACCGCACCGCAAACGAGAACATCACGCCCATAAACATAATGAACTTCATCAGCAGTTGTGCCGAACGATAATCAGACGGAATCGAAGCCCGCCACAGCAACACCAACTCGCCCACAAACGGCACCAACAGACCCAACATGATATATCGTGATGGTAAATTTTGCCACGCAATCGGGAACGGTAAAACTTTTACCCAAACAAAAATAAGCAGCGTCATCGTAATCAAAATCAGCAACGAACTTAAAATTTTTGCTATCATGTCGCCCCACACAATCGGCACCGTATGGCATTCAAACTCCCTATCGCCCACTTGGTCTTCAATATCCTTGATGATTTCGCGTGTCCAAGTTGTCAAAAACGCAAACACGCCAAAGCCTCCCAACCAAAGGTAGATTTGCCGAAAAATATCACTGCCTTGCATAAAATCGCCGTAACGACTCAACAATGCGATGTTCGGAATGATGATTAAAAACGGTCCAAAACCTGCCAACAAACTCACAATCAAGTTCCCGATAATCAACTGCCGCTTGTACGAAGCCGAATAAAACCACAAAATGCCCGGGATAAACAAGTAAATCAAACCCAAGACCCAATGCTTCAACTCCCAAGCCACGATAGCACCGAAAATGATGCCGATGCCCGTGAGGATTTGGTACAAACGCATAGTCGCATTTTTGCTCAAACCGTGCATCACAACCACCTTATCAGGACGGTTGATTTCGTCAATTTTGAAGTCAAAATAATCGTTAATCACGTACCCACCAGCACTGATAAACACAAAAGCCAAAATGATACACGCCAACAAACCGTTGGAAAGTTGTTCGGGGAAATAGTTTTGTTGCAACAACGGCACCACCACCCATTTTTCCATCACCCACAGTGCAATGGCAATAAACAGAAGGTTGTCCCAGCGAATGAGTCGTATAATGTTTTTAATCATTGTCAAATAAATTTAATTGTCCGTCTGTATTTTCTTCTTGTGGCTCGGGCGTTTCAGGTTCCAATTCTTCTTGTGGCAAATCCTCTTCAATCGGCTCGGGCGTTATGTCTTCAATCAATTCAACGGGATAAGTGGTCAGGCGTTTGCCTTTGGCTTGCGTACTTTTAACGTCTATAAACTCGCTCATAACAACGGTTTCTTCGGGGCGTTTATTATCTTGGAAATGAATCAAAAACGTTGCCTCTTCCCTATCGGAAAGCACCACGATACGCGAATTTTCGTCTTCGCCCAACATATTTTGAATCTTCGTTGTATCATCTATTAAGAAGCGTTTGCCGTAATAAAAGCCCAGTTCTTCGTTCCACATTGCCAACGACCACACCTTGTTCGCATCGTATTTTTCAATCACCAACACATCGTCATCAAAATGTGCCGTCAGGTCAAACGAAGTAAGATAATAACCACCTTTTTTGTTGATTACCAATATCTTATCGTCTTCGGCAAACTCGCCCAAGTACTTCCCTAACCCATCATAATTGAGCCGCAACACATCGGGGTCGTACCACACTTGCCGTCCACCCAACGTCGAGCCACCTTTTTTATCCAAAATGATGCTTTTTATCTCGTGCTTGCTCAAAATGTTGCCTCTACTTGCACGCCCCTTCACTTCGATGGACTTAAAATCCTTGAGGAGTTTCGTGTTCCGCAAACGCAATGTGGGCTTGAGTAAAACCTTGATTGTTTCGGCTTCTCCGTTCGGATTTACGCTAAAATAAATCACTTTACTGTTGGGTTTGCCTTGCGTGAGGTCATATTCTTTGTCGCGTGTCATACCCGTAACGGCAAAACGTTTGATAAAATAGTAGCCATTTTTGCCATCGCGATACACCACATTATATATTGTGCGGACATCATTTTTCTTAAAGACCGCAACATGCAAAATATCCGTTCCTATAAACAGTTTATCCGCTACTTTCACAATTTTATAGCGTCCGTCTTTGTAAAAAACAAGAATATCATCTAACGGCGAGCAATTGCACAAAAATTCGTCTTTTTTCATGCCCATACCGATAAAGCCTTCAGCCCGATTGATGTACAGTTTTTCGTTGGATTCGATGACCGTTTTGACGTTGATGTTAGCAAAGTTGCGAATTTCGGTTTTACGCGGATATTTGTCGCCGTATTTTGTTTGCAGATTTTCAAACCAAGTGATTGTATAATCGGTTAAATGGCTTAAATGGTAGTCTGTATCCTTGATTTGTTTTTGTAAATCCCGCATCAACTCGTCCGCTTTTTTTGCATCAAACTTGGTGATACGAATCATCCGAATCTCAAACAATTTTTCAATATCTTCCGTTTTGACTTCTCGCAAGAGTTGCTTTTTGAATGGCTCCAATGCTTTGTCTACGAACTTGATAAGTTTTTCTTTGTTGGGTGCATTTTCGTAATCTGGCTCTTTATAGATGCGATTTTCGATGAATATCTTTTCCAACGAAGTGTAAAAATACTTTTCTTCCAACTCGCTTTTTTGGATTTTTAACTCCCATTTGAGCAAGTTTTTAGTATATTCTACCGACTGTTGTAGTAGGTTGGTAACGGTTGTAAAAATCGGTTTATTATCTTGCACCACACAACAATTTGGCGAAATTTTCACCTCACAATCCGTGAAGGCATACAACGCATCAATGGCTTTATCCGAGGAATAGCCCGGTTGTAATTGCACCACGATACGAGCCTCTTCGGCAGTAAAATCATCCACTTTGCGAATTTTGATACTACCTTTTTGGTTCGCCGCAAGAATGGTTTCTATGATTTTGGAAGTAGTCGTGCCAAAAGGGATTTCGGTGATGTTCAGGGTATGATTTTCATCGGATTTCGTAATTTTTGCACGAATCCGCACCATGCCACCACGCTCCCCGTCATTATATCGATTCACGTCAATTTCGCCACCCGTTGGAAAATCGGGATAAAGTTGGAATTCTTCCCCTCGCAAGTACGCCAAAGCCGCCTCACAAATCTCGTTGAAATTATGCGGAAGAATTTTGGAATTTAAGCCCACCGCAATACCTTCCACGCCTTGTGCCAACAAAAGCGGAAACTTGATAGGCAAATGAATCGGCTCCTTTTTACGACCGTCATACGACAGCATCCAATGGGTCGTTTTGGGATTAAAAACCGTCTCCAAAGCGAACTTAGAGAGCCGTGCCTCAATGTATCGTGGAGCCGCAGCCCCGTCTCCCGTAAGGAGATTTCCCCAGTTTCCTTGACAATCAATCAACAGATTTTTCTGCCCCAATTGCACCAACGCATCACCAATAGAAGCGTCTCCGTGTGGGTGATACTGCATGGTTTGTCCCACGATGTTTGCCACTTTATTCATCTTGCCGTCATCGACGCACTGCATTGCATGCAAAATACGCCTTTGAACAGGCTTCAAACCGTCTTCAATGGCTGGGACAGCACGCTCTAAGATAACATAAGAAGCATAATCCAAGAACCAATCTTGGTACATGCCCGTTAAATGCTCCTTCCGAGCATCACGAAAAAACTCGCTCATTCCTTTTACTCCTCGTTTTCGCTATCGTTACCTTTATAATAGTGTTTAGGATTCAAAAAGATAAGCGTTATTATGCCAGCAAGCTCCAATAAAAGAGCAAAAAATAGCAAAAAGTTTACATGAACTCCTAAATAGTAAATAACTAAGCAAAGAAATCCCAAAAGGACTAACCCATAACCTAAATAAGCCAAAACAGCATCTTTTTTCATAATCATTGTAAAATTCTATCTTTTCGGCAAAGGTACGAAAAAAAAATAAAAAACACTTTTTTGTTTTAGAAATTATATCTTTGTGAATGTAACAAAATTTTTTTCTTCTATGCAAAAAGACAAAAATATAGTAGCAAAAGCGAGCAATAATTTGCGTATTTTGATTGCCGCAATGGTTGAAAAGGCAAAAAGTGGACATCCTGGAGGTGCAATGGGAGGTGCTGACTTCATCAACGTGCTTTTCTCGGAGTATATGAACTATGATAACGCCCACGAAGCAAGCAAAATTTGGCGTGCAAGAGATCGCTTCTTTTTAGACCCTGGACACATGGCACCGATGCTCTACTCGCAGTTGTGTTTATGTGGAAAATATAGTTTGGAGGACTTGCAGAACCTTCGTCAATGGGGCAGTATCACGCCTGGACACCCTGAAATAGACGTTTTGCACGGCGTTGAAAATACTTCGGGGCCGTTGGGACAAGGTCATACCTTCGCTGTGGGAGCTGCTATTGCCGCAAAATGGATGCATCAACGCTTTGGCGAAATTCATAATCCGACCATTTATGCTTACATCTCGGATGGTGGTGTGCAGGAAGAAATAAGTCAAGGAGCGGGACGGTTAGCGGGTTATTTGCAATTGGATAACTTGGTGATGTACTACGACTCCAACGATGTGCAACTTTCCACCTATTGCCACGAGGTTACTTCGGAAAATGTGAAGCAAAAATACGAGGCTTGGGGCTGGGAAGTGGTTGAAATAGACGGACATAACATTGACCAGATAAGAGCCGCTTTGGATAAATCGAAGCAAAGCAAGAAGCCATTTTTAATCATCGGACATACCGCAATGGGCAAAGGGTCTGTGAATGCTGACGGCGAGAGTTGGGAAGGCAAATGCTCCACGCACGGACAACCTTTGAGCAAAAGCGGAGCAGATTTCAACAAAACCATCGAAAATTTGGGTGGAAATCCTGCCAATCCGTTCGTGATTTTTGATGACGTGAAGGATTTGTATCAAAAACGCGACCAAGAAATCACCGACATCATCAAAGAATATAATGCCAAGTACGACCAATGGGCAAAAGCCAACCCTGATTTGGCGAAGCAATACGATGCGTTTTTTGAGAAAAAACTCCCTGATATGCAATGGGAGTCGGTGGTGCAAAAAGACGGCAGTGCAACGCGGAGTGCTTCGGCAACGGTGCTAAAACACCTCGCACAAAAAGTTGAAAATATGATTGTTGCTTCTGCGGACTTGTCCAATTCGGATAAGACAGATGGCTTTTTGTCGCAAACCCACGCCCTCGCTCCCAACGATTTTTCGGGACAATTCTTGCAAGCAGGCGTGAGTGAGTTGACGATGGCGTGCGTGGCGATTGGGATGGCTTTGCACGGTGGACTTATCCCTGCGTGTGCTACCTTCTTCGTGTTTAGCGATTATATGAAACCGGCTGTTCGGTTGGCTTGTTTGATGGAGTTACCCGTGATTTTTGTGTGGTCGCACGATAGTTTCCGCGTTGGCGAAGATGGTCCAACGCACGAGCCCATTGAGCAAGAGGCACAAATACGACTGATGGAAAAGTTGCAAAACCATAGTGGGAAGCCTTCTATGTTGGTTTTGCGACCTGCTGATGCCCAAGAAACGACTAACTGCTGGCGATTGGCATTGGAGAATAAACACACTCCCACAGCCATTATTTTGTCTCGCCAAGACATACCATCGTTGCCCAACGTGCAATTTGACCAAACGGCAAAAGGTGGCTATATCGCTCTGAAAGATACCAACCCACAAGTCGTTTTAGTGGCTTCAGGAGCGGAAGTAAGCACTTTGTTGCAAGCCACTGAACTACTCCACAAGGACAATATCCAAGTGCAGGTGGTCAGCGTACCGAGCGAAGGACTTTTCAGACAGCAACCCGCAACCTATCAACAAGACGTTTTGCCTGCCAAGTTGCCTCGTTTTGGCTTGACATCGGGGCTTCCTTGCACGTTGCAAGGGCTGGTTGGCGATAGCGGAAAAATTTACGGAATGCAGTCGTTCGGCTTTTCGGCACCCTACAAAGTGTTGGACGAAAAATTAGGCTTTACACCCGAAAATATCTACAAAGAAATTAAAAATTACATCAATGGAATATAATTTTACGGACATTGAAAGCCGTTGGCAAGCCCAATGGGAAAAAGAAAAACAGTACAAAGTCGAAAATAACAGTCCCAAACCACCCTATTACGTATTGGATATGTTCCCCTACCCGAGTGGTGCGGGCTTGCATGTGGGGCACCCGTTGGGGTATATTGCGTCGGATATTTACAGTCGATACAAGCACTTGAACGGCTTTAATGTCCTGCATCCGATGGGGTTTGATGCGTTTGGGTTACCTGCCGAACAATATGCGATTCAAACGGGGCAACACCCACAAATTACGACCGAAAAGAACATCGAACGCTACATCAACCAACTCAAAAAAATCGGCTTTTGTTACGATTGGGATAGGATGGTCAAAACGTCTGACAAAGAGTTTTATCATTGGACACAATGGGCTTTTATCCAACTTTTTCACTCGTATTACGACCCCGAGTTAGACAAAGCACAGCCCATCAGCAAGTTGATTGAGCGATTTGAGAAGCATGGTGGAGACGATTTTACGGCACAACAGTGGGCTGCAATGACCGAACAAGAGCAACAAAATATCCTGATGCAGTATCGGTTGGCTTATTTGGCAGACACGAAAGTGAATTGGTGCGAGGCTCTGGGGACGGTGCTTGCCAACGATGAGGTGAGCGAGGGTTTGAGCGTGCGAGGTGGCTTCCCAGTGGAGCAAAAAGTGATGAAACAGTGGAGTTTACGTATCAGTGCGTATGCACAACGGCTGTTGGAAGGGTTGGAAAAAATTGATTGGAAAGATAGCATCAAAGAGACGCAACGCAACTGGATTGGGCGAAGCGAAGGTGCCGAAATCTTATTTAATATCAAGGGGTTAGACGAATCTTTTATTATTTTTACCACGCGTGCCGATACAGTTTTTGGCGTAACGTTTATGGTGTTGGCACCCGAAAGCGAATGGGTTCAAAAAGTTACTTCTTCCGAACAACGCCCTGCTGTAGAGGCTTATTTAGAAACCGTCAAGCACCGAACAGAACGCGAACGCATTGCCGACCGCAAAGTAACGGGCGTTTTTAGTGGCGGTTATGCCATTCATCCGTTCACCCAGCAAGAAATCCCCATCTACATAAGCGATTATGTCTTGGCTGGTTACGGGACAGGGGCGATTATGGCTGTGCCTGCCCACGATAGTCGCGATTATGCGTTTGCCAAACATTTTAACCTGCCCATCATTCCGCTCATTAAGGGAGCGGACGTCTCGGAAAGCAGTTTTGATGCGAAGGAAGGCACGATGATAAACAGCGATTTCCTCAATGGTTTGAGTG
>JAEELX010000044.1 GCA_016282955.1 Paludibacteraceae bacterium
CCGTACCTTATTTTACGGCGTAAAACGCCGTGGGGGTTCTTTTTTTCGCCGTTGGGCGAAAGGGATTTTTGCTGGAGGTTTCCCTCCTTGTTGGGTGGCGAGCCTCTCGCCGGCGTGGCAAAAGGGAGGCTTACCGAGATGCGGGCGGACTTATGGCGGGCTTCCCCTAAAAAAAATGAGGTTGCCTCAATCACACAGCGAGAATAAATCGGCTCGTGGATTGACGAGCATTACAGGCACCTTGGCGTGCTGAATGACGTATCGCTCAACAGGTCCAAAGATGAGGTCATCCCAACCATATTCGCGGCTGGCAGTGAGCAACAACAAGTCGGCTTGGAACTCGTCCGCACGCTGACAGGCCTCTTTGTAGAGCGAAAACGTGTTTTTCTTGCCCTGCTCAATGCGGTACGGAAGCGAAAACTTATCCAATAACGTGGTGATTTTGCCGATATTGATTTTGGCTTTGCTACCGTAGTCGTTGGGTTGCAAAATGATGATTTGTGCATCGGTTTTGCGGCATAAATAGGAGCAAATCTCGGCTTTATAAACCTCCTCCTGTAGCATCGTGACGGGCACCAAAATACGATGTAAAGCCTCTATTTCTCGCATTGTATCCAACAAAAAAACGTATGGCGAGCGTAATTCGCGGTTCTCATTGAGCAGTTGCTGTACCTGCGAGGCATTGTTGCGGCACTCAATCTTTTTAATATCTTCGTTGTTATCCCAAATCATATCTTACTTTTTTTTCATGGCAAAACTGTAATACTTTTGTCCCAAATAACTCACCAAAACCGTGATGAGCGTAACAAAAATCTTGCTGAGGGTGGGGTACCAATGAGCCACTTCTACCAACAATTTCAAGCCAAAATAATTGAGCAACAAATTGATTGCCACAATGGAAATATAGCGTTTGAGTTGGTGAGAAGACTTGAGGTTGGATTGCACAAACGTGATGTATTTATTGAGCCAAAAGCCCGTCATCAGCGTGATTGGAAAGACCACACAGAGCGTGGCGATATGAGGCGTAATGCAAAATTGATGCCCTAAAAGCGTGAAATACACCAAGTTATGCCCGATGATAAAATTGTAAAAAATAAAGTACAAAAACCAATCTAACACTAAATTACTTACGCCACAAACAGCATACCGAAACAACTGCCTCGTGCAAAATCGCTGAATGTATTTAGCCACGTAATCATAAATGAACTCAATGCATTTAGTGATAAAGTAGGCTATTTTTGTACCTATTTTTGTCATTCGTCAATCAAGAAAATCACCTCATTATCGGTTTTCATCAAATACCGTTCGCGTGCGAAACACTCCAAACTATCAATGCTTTTTAGGGTTTCTAATTTGTGTTGGAAACTCAACGAAGCGGCTTTATACCGTGCCAAATCGCTATTCATACGGCTGATTTGCACTTGGCGTTTGATGAACGAAATGGCATTTTGCTCACCTCCTACAAACAGAAAAATGAAAGCAAAAACGATGAGCGTTACCCAATACTTATTGAGTAGAATTTGTTTCGCCCGATTTTTGAAAGCATCTAAGGATTCTTTTTTCATAGTTTAGGTTATTTAGGTTTATAAAAAGTTTGCCCCGTTCCCACTACGAGAGCAGGGCAAACGTTCACAGAATTATTTCTTTTCTTCTTTCTTTTCGTCCATTGACAATTTGAGGTCAGCCAAGGCAGTCAAGTCTCCCAAAGTCGTTTTTTCGGTTTGTGGAGTGGCTGTTTTAGCGTCTGCTTTTTCTTGCAATGGTTCCCATGTACGCAAGTGCGAGAGCAAGATACGTTTGGATTCACGGCTAAATTCAATCACTTTGAATGGCAATTCTTCGTCAATCTTCATCTTTGAGCCGTCCTCTTTTTGCATGTGTTTGGTTGGACAGAAGCCTTCAATATCCTCTTCCAAAGACACTGTTGCACCTTTGTCAGCGATCTTGATTACCTTGCCTTCAACCACCGATTCAACGGCATACTTCGTTTCCAAGTAGTCCCAAGGATTGTCCACAAGTTGCTTATGACCTAAACTCAAACGGCGATTGTCTTTGTCGATTTCCAACACAACCACGTCAATGTTGGCTCCGATAGACGTAAATTCGTTCGGATGTTTGATTTTTTTCGTCCAACTCAAATCGGAGATATGTATCAAACCTTCAACGCCCTCTTCCAATTCCACAAACACACCGAAGGTAGTGAAATTACGCACTTTGGCAGTGTGTTTCGAGCCGATAGGATATTTGCTATCAATCGTTTCCCATGGGTCGGGTTTAAGTTGTTTGAGACCCAAGGACATCTTGCGTTCTTCTTTATCCAAGGAGAGAACCACCGATTCAACCTCTTGCCCCACTTGCAAGAAATCGCTTGCAGAGCGTAAGTGTTGGCTCCAAGACATCTCGCTGATGTGGATAAGTCCTTCCACACCCGGCAAAACCTCCACGAAAGCCCCGTAGTCGGCAATGACAACCACTTTTCCTTTGATATGGTCGCCCACTTTCAAGTTCGGGTCTAAAGCGTCCCAAGGATGTGGTGTAAGTTGCTTCAAGCCCAGAGCGATACGTTTGCGGTCTTCGTCAAAGTCCAAAATAACCACGTTCACTTTTTGACCTTCTTGGAGGATGTCGTGCGGGTCATTTACGCGTCCCCAACTCAAGTCGGTGATATGAATCAAGCCATCTACGCCACCCAAATCCATGAACACACCGTACTGCATAACGGCTTTAACGGTACCTTCGATGATTTGACCTTTTTCGAGGTGGCTAATAATTTCGCGTTTTTGAGCCTCAATTTCGGCTTCGATGAGGGCTTTATGCGACACAACCACGTTTTTGAACTCGTGATTGATTTTAACAATTTTCAATTCAATCGTCTTACCAACCAAAATATCGTAATCGTGGATAGGTTTCACGTCAATTTGACTACCGGGCAAGAAAGCCTCTGTACCCAGCACATCCACAATCATACCGCCTTTGGTACGGCATTTAATGAATCCTTTGAGGATTTCGTCTTTGTCAAACGCTTCTAATACTTGGTCCCAACTCTTAGCAGCACGAGCAGCCGTATGCGATAATTCTAACTGTCCGTCAGCGTTTTCTTGATTCGAAATATATACTTCGACTTTGTCTCCAACTTTCAAATCGGGATTATAACGAAATTCACTAATAGGAAGAACGCCTTCTGACTTGTAGCCGATATTTACAACGACATCGCGTTTGTTGATAGCGGTAACGGTTCCAGTAACTACTTCGTGTGCTTTTACAGCCGTTACGGATTGGTCATACTTGGCTAATTCTTCTTGGTTTTGTTTGCCTTGCACTTGTTGTTCATAACTGTCCCAATTAAAATTTTGGAGTGCATCATTATCTGTCATAAAAATAAAAAATAAATTAAAAGGTTAAACTTCATTTTGTGCTTTTTCTCTGGGAAACTAATTTTCCGTCAAAAAGCCGTCAAAAGTACAAATAATTTTGTAAAAAAAAGAAATAAAAATGTTTGTGAGAAAAAAATAATTACCACAATTTTTCCGAAAAAAAATTATCCATTTTTGTACGCTTTTTGTAATTTTGTAGTGTTAATACCGTAAAAAACGATGAAAGATAATTTAAGTTCGCAGATTGTATTGACGCATGTAGGACAGAATTTATATCAGCCCGTAGATGTGTTTGCACAAAGTCAAATTACGCGTTTGGAACTTATTCCGACACAGATTTGTCAGGATGTTCCACAGTGCGTGTCGTTAGTGGCGAATCGGATAGCCGATTTGATTAAAAATAAGCAAGCCAAAAAGCAAAAAGCGGTTTTGTGTTTTAGTTTGGGACGCACGATGCGGGATATTTTTGATGCGTTAGTGAAAAAACACAAGCAAGGGTTGAGTTTTCAAAACGTAGTTGTCTTCATCGCCTATGAGTATTTTCCACTAAAAAGTAACGCCAACGGCTGTTTGGCACAGTTAAAAGATGTTTTTGTCAATCACGTAGATATTTTGCCCGAAAATGTACACGCATTAGATGGTTTTTGTCCACAAGATAAGGTTTTAAGCCATTGCGAAAACTACGAAAGGCAGATTGAAGAGGTTGGTGGAATTGATTTTCTGTTGTTGGGCATTGGTGCAAAAGGAAATATCGCTATGAATGAGCCTGGTACGACCTTTGGCACACGGACGCGGTTGGTTTTGCTGGACAACAACTCGCAACAAGAAGCCAAGTATCTCTTTGATAACTCGGAACAAGTGCCGGCTGCTGCTCTAACGATGGGAATAGACACGATTTTGCACGCCAAAGAGATTGTTTTGGTGGCTTTCGGAGAGCATAAAAACGACTCTATCCATCAGGCCATCGAGTCGCCATACACCACGACCTACCCCGCGAGCGTGTTGCAGATGCACAACAAAGCCGAAGTGATCATTGATGTGAACGCCGCAAACACCCTCACGCGTATTCAGTATCCGTGGATTGTAACCTCGTGCGAATGGAATAACCAGCTGACACGACGTGCGGTGGTGTGGTTGTGCCAGAAAACGGGCAAGCCGATTCTCAAACTGACCAACAAAGATTATAATGACAACGGTTTGAGTGAGTTGGTTACGCTGTATGGTAGTGCGTACAACTGTAATATCGCGATTTTTAACGACTTGCAACATACCATCACGGGTTGGCCAGGTGGAAAACCGAACGCAGACGATAGCAACCGTCCCGAGCGTGCGACTCCGTATCCTAAAAAAGTGCTGATTTTTTCGCCACATCCTGACGATGATGTGATTTCGATGGGTGGCACTTTTTCACGCCTCATCAAGCAGGGACACGATGTGCATGTGGCGTATGAAACGAGCGGTTGTATTGCGGTTTGTGATGACGAGGTGGTGCGGTTTATGGACTTTATGAAGGGTTATAAGCAACTGTTTTTGGAGCAAGATTCGATTATTGACCAAAAATATGCCGATTATATGCAGTTTTTCCAGTCGGAGAAAGTGGGCGACCAAGACACACGCGAGATTTTGGACATCAAAGCCCTGATTCGGCGAGGAGAAGCCACTGCAGCGTGTCGTTACATGGGTTTGCCAACCGACCATATTCATTTTTTAAACCTGCCTTTTTACGAGACGGGAACGATAAAGAAAGGTCCCTTGACGCAAACCGATGTGGAGATTGTGAAAAAGATTTTGCAAGACGTGAAGCCCGACCAGATTTTTGCTGCAGGTGATTTAGCCGACCCGCACGGGACGCACCGCGTTTGTTTGGATGCTGTTTTAGCGGCCTTGGATGAACTCAAAAGTTCTTCTGCGTGGGACGAGTGGCTTAAAAATTGCCGCATTTGGATGTATCGTGGTGCGTGGATGGAATGGGAGATTGACCTCATTGAGATGGCTGTGCCACTGTCGCCCGAAGAGTTGCGGTTCAAACGAAATACGATTTTGAAGCACCAAAGTCAGATGGAATCGGCACCTTTTATGGGCAACGATGAGCGGCTTTTCTGGCAACGTGCCGAGGATAGGAATCATGCTACAGCCGAGTTGTATTCGCAGTTAGGTTTGGCAGAATACGAAGCCATTGAGGCGTTTGTGCAGTATCATATTTTGTGATTTTCGGCAAAGTTCAGTTCGCTTGCTGATTCCTTATACTTGCAATTTCGTAAAAGTCGAACGTGTTGGATGTTGTTTTGACTTCATCGTTTTGTACAGCCATATTTTTTTCGGCAGGTTTTACTTTTTGAAAAATGAGCGAGGAATGTGGCAATAACCGTTGGGATTTTTGTCTAAATAGTGTTGATGATACTCTTCGGCAGGGTAGAAATTTTGCAAGGGCTGTTTTTCGACAACCATCGTTTGCGAGTGCTTTTGTTGCTCTTCTTGCCATGTTTTTTCAATAATAGACAAGTCGGTTGGGTCAGTGAAATAAATCCCCGTTCGATACTGCGACCCCTTGTCTTCGCCTTGCTGATTGAGGCTTGTGGGGTCGATGATGTCAAAAAAGCGTTTGAGCAACTCGTCCAATGGGATTTGTTGCGGATTATAAACGATACGAACCGTTTCTGCAAACCCTGTTTTGTCGGTGCAAACCTGCTCGTAGGTGGGATTTTCGGTCGTTCCATTGGCATAACCCACTTGCGTGCTGACTATACCCTCAAACTGCTTAAAATAATGCTCTACACCCCAAAAACACCCACCTGCAAGATAAATTTCCTTCTGATTTTGTTCCATCATCACACCACTATATTGACGATTCTGTCGGGGACAACAATCACTTTTTTCGGCTGTTGGCTGTTGAGGTAATTGGTCGTTTGGGTATCGGCAAGGACAATTTTTTCTACCTCCTCTTTCGGTAAACCCTTCTGTATGGTAAGCGTAAAACGCACTTTTCCATTGAATTGAACGGGCATATTGACCGTGTCTTCCACCAAGTATTTTTCCTCCAAAGCAGGCCATTGAGCGTTGTAAATACTATCTTTTTTGCCTAAAATAGTGTGCCAGATTTCTTCGGTGATGTGCGGTGCAAAAGGCGACAAAAGAACCGCAAAAGGCTCTAAGATAGACGCTTTATTGCACTTTAAGGCACTGAGTTCATTCAGAGCAATCATAAATGCTGCCACACTCGTGTTGAACGAACAGTTTTCAATGTCCCACGTGATTTTTTTTATCAACTTATGCAATGCCTTCAACTCGTCTGCAGTAGGCGTTTTGTGCGATAAATTATCGAACAAATTCACCCATTTCCGCAAAAATCGATGCACGCCGTCAATGCCTTTCGTGTCCCATGGCTTGGAAATTTCAATCGGTCCTAAAAACATCTCATACAGTCGCAAGGTGTCGGCACCGTATTTTTCAATTATATCGTCGGGATTGACCACATTATACATTGATTTGGACATCTTTTCTACTGCCCAACCGCACACGTATTTGCCATTTTCCAACACAAATTCGGCATCTTTGTACTCGGGCGACCATGCCTTGAAAGCCTCTAAATCCAACACATCATTGCTGACGATATTCACATCAACGTGGATAGGTTGCACCTTGTCTTTATACTCGGCCGTTTCAATCAAACCGTGGCTGATATACTTGTTTTTCGTGCCGATTAAGCGATACACAAAGTTGGAACGCCCTTGAATCATCCCCTGATTGATTAGCTTTGCAAAGGGTTCATTGCAACAAACCAATCCCAAATCGTACAAAAACATATTCCAAAAACGCGAATAAATCAAATGTCCCGTGGCGTGTTCGCTTCCACCCAAGTATAAATTGACCTGTTTCCAGTACGCGTTGGCTTGTTTACTCACCAATCCGTTGGCGTTGTGGTTGTCCATATAACGCAAATAGTACGCCGACGAACCCGCAAAACCTGGCATGGTGCTTAATTCCAACGGAAAAACGTTTTTATTATCTATCAATTTTTTGTCAACGACCTTTTCGTTTTGCTCGTCCCATGCCCAAATAGTGGCATTGCCGAGGGGTGGCTGACCATCTTTGGTGGGCAAATAATTATCCACTTGTGGCAACTCCAACGGCAGGCAATGCTCGGGCAACGTGTAGGGTTGGTCGTTTTTGTAATAAATCGGGAAAGGCTCTCCCCAGTAGCGTTGTCGCGAAAAGATGGCATCACGCAGGCGATAATTGACCTTGATTTTGCCCAAATGATGCTGTTCGATATGCTTTTTCATCGCCGCAATCGCCTCTTTCACACTCAAACCATTGAGGAAATCGCTGTTGATCATCGTGCCTTCCTTCGCGTCAAAGCTGCTTTCCGAGACGTCCGCTCCCTCAATGAGCGGAATGATGGGCAGGTTAAAATGTTTTGCAAACGCATAATCACGACTATCGTGGGCAGGCACAGCCATAATC
>JAEELX010000045.1 GCA_016282955.1 Paludibacteraceae bacterium
AGGTGCACCGACACGCGTAAAAGCATTGATAATCAAACAGTTACCTTTCGATTGCGAGGCGATATGGGCACTCAATACTTCGGAAGGCATACTCACACCACCCTCGTTCCCAGCCAACACCTTGAAGTCGTATTGCGTATTCTTCGCAGGAACAAATTGATAGTTGTTTTTCGTTATTTTCTGTCCATTGTCCCAATCGGTGCCGTTGATGCGTTTGTACAAAACGTAAAAAGTCGGTTTGGCAGTTGGTTCTAACGAGTCGACTTGCTCTTCCCATGTTAATCGTAAGGTATCATGGGTTCGATTTATCGCAAAATTCTTAATCGGCAAAGGTTGCACCACATACGGCGTGTTATCTTGTGCATGCAAAAAACGCAACATACTCTTGTAAATAGCACGGCTGACCGTAAATTTCATACGTGGGTCTAAACCGTAGTACATATCGCCATAATTCTGGTGCGAAAGTAACTCCAACAGCACACTCGGCACTTTTGGGTAGCGTGATTCCGCATACGAAGCACTGTAAAGATACCTCTGCGACCATTCGGGTGCGTAAGTAGCACGTATATCGCTAACAATTTGGTGCATCATATAATCCGCAAAATCGCGATTGCACTGCCGCGAACCACCCCCCGCATAATTTCTGTTCTTATCGTTGTCAAACTCCGTGTAAATAGCCAGGGTACCCGTACTTGAATCATTCAAAAATGTACCCGCATCCGAATGAAAAGCCATACTCAAATTAATGGGGATATTCAGCCCTTTTTCCTTCGGGTTGCTGGCACTTCCACCCGCTAAATAGTTGACCCACCGCCCACGACAACAATAGTCGTCCGTGTAGTCATTGGTGCTTTGGGAATAGTTATAAACCGTATCGGGAATACCCGCATACTGCAACCAATACCGTGCTCCTTCGGCAAAACGCGGAACGCCACTTGTCTCTGCCAACTCCTTGTTTTTCGCTAATTGTTCCGCAAACAAGATAGAGTCCAGCAGAATATCGGCATGGTTTTTATTGGTTTGAGAAGGCATAACAGGGTTCGGGTAGCGTGCCACATTACCCATACCACCCCCAAAACGAACCGCATCAGACGTAACCACCTTGTGGGGACTACCTTCATTAGCCACTTCTACATAGTTATGTCTCGGGTTTGTCCCAAAATAAAATTTGCCCAAATAAATCCATGTTCCTCCTCCCATCGTTTGGTTGACCGAATAGGTCGTTGCAACACCATTGTGCATCACCGTATATTTGGCTTCCGAAGTACTATTGGGAAGGGTTTGATAGGAAATATACACCGCATATTGACCTTCTTTTGTGCAATAAGGTATGTAGCGTAACGTGGATTTTGAATTCCTTTTGCAGTTGGCCATCAAATAGCCTCCCATCATAAATGGATTCTCGCCTTCCTTCAAGACCGACCCGTTGGGCAATCCCCAGCCCGCACCTTTTTGCAAACTAAAATCAAATCCTCTCTTGATTGTCTGATTTTCATCAACGATAATTTCCTCCAACTGCGTGTCCGTTTCGCGAGGTTGCAAGACGATTGCCCCCGCATTTTGCAACATCGGTGCCAAATAATTGCGGGTATACGAACTCGTATATAAATCCTCAACCGTTGTCCACAGACGTGCCCGTTGCCATTTCCACACCTCCAATTCTTGGTTGTAATACAAGCCATGACTGCCCCAGAGTGCGATATGTTTCTTATCCAAGCCTTTATTTGCCACATAAGGAGCCGACACATTCGTAATCAAAGGCGTTTCGGTAGGTATTGTATGACGCTCTTTTTTCGGGCGTGATTGGAAGCGTGCTGTAATGAGCGTAGTTAATTCAACCGTGTCGGTGTAGATTAGGACTTTGCATTTGCTGTTCGGACGAAGTATAGAGCCTATGACGGCACGCATTGTGTCAAGTTCGGCAGGTGAGAACGATTTGGTTTTCAAAACAGAGTTGGTATGAATCGTTATTTGAGTGGGTGTAGCCGTATAACTACTCACTTTTACCTTACCCACATTGATGTTGCCTTGATGAAAGAAATAGTTGAGCGTGTCAGCAAGCCATTGATTGGTATCTATCGGTTGTACAATTGGGCTTGCTAAGTCATATTCCAATAGTTTGGCTTGCAAATGAATAGGCAACAAACTCCCAAAAAATACGAAAAGGAAGAAAAAAACTTTAGATGTTTTCATAATATGTAATCGTGAAAAATACTACCTATTTATATCATCTGGCACCACATAGATGTTACCTTGCAACTTTGGGAACTGTTTTTTGATTACATCTCGCCATTCTTCTGCCTCACTGCGGGTCGTAAAATCCCCCACTCTGACCTTCCACATGGGCGAATTATAAGTCAAATACACACTTAAACGTAAAGTCGAAAGCAATTCATCGCGTAATGCTTGTGCTTCTTCCTTAGCCCCTTGCTGCTGATTGGAAGAATAAACCTGAACGCGAAAGCCTTTCTCGGTAGAACTCCCCAAATAAGGATTGCTGATGATTAAATTGGAAATCAAAGTGGAAATCGCGGTATCTTGGTATAATTCCACATTCGGCATAGAGGTAAAAAAAGACGATAATTCGCTACTGTCCGTTTGAGCAGAAACTATTTTGGAAAAAACCAAACATAAACAGAACGATATTATAATCTTTTTTACCATCAGAGCACAGTTTAATAATTAAACGAACTACCACCGACAAACTCACGCAAGAAACTCGTAGGTGGAACTTCTTTTTCAGGAATCGAATCAAAGTAACTCAACAAACGGAGCAGACGATGTGCTTCCGTAAACTCATTGCATGATTTTGGAATACCCAACAACAACGGTTCAACATACCGTTTGAGAACTGCCAACTCAAAGAGCAATGCCGAATTGAACATCACATCGGCCTCTTCTTGGAATGGGAAGACCCATTTCTGCTCGCCACGCGTAACACTTGGACAATTGGCAATGACTTCCTTAGGAGCAAAGCCACGATAACGCCAGTCACGAATGATACGCCGCAACAAACGCACATCAGAGGTTGGAATCCAGTTATGGTCATCTAAATTGACGGTTGTGATTGGCGAAACGAAAATCTTGAACAACTTGCTCGCTGGAATACCCGGAATCAGAATCGGGTTAAGGGCATGCAAACCTTCCATAATGAGAATCGTATCCTTTTGCAATTTCACCACATTGCCACGATATTCCCGCTTCCCTGTTTCGAAATTATAGGTCGGTAAAGATACCTCCTTGCCTTCTAACAGTTCGTTTAGTTGTTGTTGGAAAAGTGGAATATCG
>JAEELX010000046.1 GCA_016282955.1 Paludibacteraceae bacterium
CACGTTGCAACCTTTGGATTTAACCACTTACACTGTTCGCGGTTTGGTCAGTTACGGTACAGCCAATAGCATCAAGGCACAAGCATCGTATTATAGCGGTCGGAAGTCAGATTTTGGATGGGGTATATCCGCTCGTTACCAACGTACAGACGGCTTCTATACGAATGCCCATGACGGTCAACTGATTGATGGAGGACAGCAAGCAGGAGGCAAACTTATCTTCGACGCTCAACCCACTGAGGCGTGGCGACTGACAGGGACAGTCTATGCCGATTGGGTCAAGCAGGGGGCTTTCCCGTATGCTTCGGTGGCGACAGGTAGGATTGCTTACAACCGTCCGAGCAGGTACGAGCGACTTGCTATCATGCCCACGGTGCGTGCCGACTACTTGCAGGAGGGGTATCGGTTGCGTATGGCGGCAAGTTATCAATACATGCACGACGACATGCTTATGGACCAGGACTATACCCCCGCAGATATTTTCACCCTTCGCCAGACCCAACGTCAGCATAGTGCTACCTTCGATGCCTTGCTACAAGCCCCAAAGCCTTGCGAGTGGTTTGAGTGGACGGTAGGGGTGAGTGCCTTTGCCAAAAAGAACACCATGCAAGCCCCCGTCACCTTCATGCGAGAGGGTATAGAGGAGCTGATTTTAAGCAACGCTAACCGCGGACTGCAGACCGTTTTTCCTACCGACACCATCAAGATACGCAATGCCGAAATGTCTATTGCGAGTGATTTTGATTTGCTCAACACAGGGGCAGCGACGTACTACCAGAGCCATTTTCAGTTCGGGCAGTGGCATATCAACGCAGGGCTTCGGATGGATTACGAGTATACCCGCATGGACTACCTCAGTACAGCACAAACGGACTATCTATTCACCTTTCTGATGGATGATTACGAGACCGTGAATACCCGTATCGAAGGTACTAAAGACGCACATTATTGGCAGGTTGTGCCACGGGTAGCGGTGTCCTATGATGCCGAATGGGGGACTTTTTACGGCTATGCAGCGAAAGGATACAAAGCAGGAGGGTTTAACCCGCAGATTTTTAGTACGATTACGCAAAACCAAGTGATGACTGACATCGCGGCGGACATGGGCATACACCTCAATGTAACCGACCCGCGATTCTCGGACGTGAGCATCACTTCGTATAAGCCTGAGCGTGATTGGACGTTTGAAGTCGGGGCTCACTTCACGCCTGTGGAGGGTTTGCAGATAGACTTTGCGGGCTTTCACACCCAATGTTACGACCAGCAGGTAACCGTTTTTCCGAATGGTAAGACGACTGGACGTATGATGGCGAATGCGGCACAATCACACATTTGGGGTGGCGAAACGACCTTGCATTATCGTTGGAAGGAAGGCAAATGGCAGGGGATTATTGACGCTTCGTATGGCTTTACTGATGCACGTTTTGTGGAGTTCAACGATGGCATGGGTGATTATGCGGGGAACACCATCCCTTATTGTCCACAAAACACGCTTCACGGTTTGGCTTCTGTCGAATATCATGCCGACAAAGGCTGGCTACAATCGGTAGGCTTTACGCTTCGGGCAGACGGCATCGGGCGGATTTATTGGAACGAACAAAACGACTGTTCGCAGCCACTTTACGGCTTGTTAGGGGCAACGTTTCATCTCAATTGGCAACACCTCCAACTGCAACTGTGGTCACGTAACCTCACCGACACGCACTACAATGTTTTTTATTTCCGTTCGATGGGAAACGATTTCCTGCAGCGTGGCAAACCTCGTGAATTAGGTGCAAATATCATTATTAACATATAAAATCATTCAATTATGAAAAAATTAGTATTTCTATTAGCAACCATGTTGGTTTTGACGGCTTGCGATGAGAACAAACCCGAAACGGCCGAAGAACAAGCGAGTGTAACCTTTGCCAAAGCCACGTATTTTGAGGCTTCTGGGACGAATACGGTGCCCAATGTGGAGGGTGAAAACAAAGACCAACCTTTCAGTATGAACAACGTTCGTGCAGAGGTGGTTCTACAGGCGGATAATACCTTGAATATCAACCTGTATGGCATTACTTTTTCGTCAAAAATGCCCGTAGCAATTGATATGGTTATCCCTGGCGTGCAATACACTCGTACAGCGGACAAGATAACCCTTTCGGGCGATAACATTATCCCAACGATGAAAGGTAATCCCGTAGACAAGTATGTGGTAACCAACCTAACAGGCACTATCACAGCCGATTTGCTCACCTTCACCAACAATTACGCCACCTACGAAAATTGCACCTATCGTGGCGAAATAACCAAGATGGAAGAGCGAGATTGAACCAGACGCGTCTTCGTTGTGTTGTCCCAGATGCCCTTGTATGTTTGGGATTTTTTGTGTACCTTTGCAAAAAATGACAGATATGATTAGAAAAGCCACAAAGGAAGATATTCCACGCCTTATGGACTTGCTTTATCAAGTGAATAGGGTGCATTATCAGTTACGTCCCGATATATTCAAGCCCAATACGACCAAGTATAGCAAGCAGGAGCTGGAGGCATTGCTCAATGAGGTAAAAAAGCCGATTTTTGTGTATGACGATGGGGAGTGTTAGGGTATGCGTTTTGTCAGATACACGAGGTTAAAGATGACCTTCTGTTGCAAGACAACAAGACATTGTACATTGATGACTTGTGTGTAGATGAGTCGGCTCGTGGCAAGCATGTCGGCAAGGCGTTGTTTGAATTTGTTCGCCAGTATGCCCAACAGAACAGTTGTCATGCCGTTACGCTCAACGTGTGGGCAGGTAACGAGGCAGCGATATGTTTTTACGAACAGATGGGTATGCACGTTCAAAAAACGGGCATGGAGATTGTTTTGTAAAAGTACGCAAGCCATTCTTGTGCCTCATCACATCGGAAAATCTTTGAATGAAAGGTTTATGGGAGCCACTTAAACGTCATCTGATAAAAAAGCAAGTTCCCCGAAGAGTTAGAAAGTCAGGTATAAAAAAAGGCAGAACATCACATCCTGCCTTCTTTTTTTATCGCTACAATCGCTTTATCCTACAAATGCTTGGTAGCCTTGTGCATCTAAAAGCGTATCTACCTCGCCTAAATTGGATACTTTGATTTTAATCATCCAACCTTCGCCGTAAGGGTCTGAATTAACCAATTCGGGTTGGTCAGCCAACTTCTCATTCACTTCCAAAACCTCTCCACCAACGGGCATAAACAATTCGCTAACCGTCTTAACGGCTTCGATGGTGCCAAATTGTGCAGACTGTCCCAGCGTCTCGCCAACTGTATCTATGTCCACAAAGACGATTTCGCCAAGTTGCGACTGTGCATAATCGGTAATGCCAACGTATGCTTCATTCCCTTCCACACGAATCCATTCGTGCTCTTTGGTATATTTTACATTTGAAGGTGTATTCATAGTGTCAATTAGTTACTCATGCCTTTGAATGTCCTTTCGGGAACATTTTTAACGCCATCGTAAGTAGATTTCAATTGTGTTCCAACCGTAGACATTGCACATCTAAATCCGATTGTGCTGGACGATTGATCAGCCTCCAAGTATCTTCTGGTAGTAGGATTCAACCAATAAACCCTATCTCTCCACGAACCACCTTTGTAAACATGGCACGTCTTGGAAAGTCTTGGTGCAAGTATGTCGGTAGGATCAATCTTAAACGAACCTTCTTCCAAACCTGTTGTATCCAATGGGAAATCGGTTACTAAACGAGACGTTGTGTCGCCATCATGGTAGTTACGTTTATCATCTTTCTCAGAAAACTCTAAGGCTATACCACCCATCGAATCCAACTCAATTTTTCCATCCGAAGAAACTTTCGGTTGGGTATATACATTTCCTCGATACGCGTTATACTCCGATATTTCTTCGTTAGAAGTCTCTTTATAAACGTCCAAAACCCACTCGTTAACATTTCCAGCCATATTGAACAAACCAAAATCATTAGGAGCATAAGCATCTACGGGAGCCGTAATAACTGCACCATCATTGAGGGCACCACTGACACCCATCATATCACCTTTTCCACGAACGAAGTTGGCCATCAACTTGCCTAACACGGCTTTATCCAAGCTTCTTGGTCTATAACCCCAAGGATAAATTTTTCCTTCTACACTTAATCCTTCTTCACCAGCAATGGGTGCATAAGCCGCAAATTCCCATTCTGCTTCTGTCGGCAGACGATAAGTTGGCAATAAAATACCATCAGACCTTGATATCTTACGAGTTGCTCCAAAAGCATCTTGCTTAGAACTTGCACGCGAACCTTGAGTAGGAGAATAATCTGTTCGGAAGTATTTTTCGGTGTTAAAGATCAACTGGTCACGAACATATTCGTAAGGATAGTGATACAAAATTTCTTCTTCTCCACCTTCACCAGCACCACCTTCTGCGGCTTCAGCGTTCTCTCCACCTTCGGGTGCGTCTTCTTTTTTACCTTTGCTTTTAGCTTTCTTGCCTTCGCTTTGAATCATTTTACCCGACTTAAACTCAACCAATTTATAGTTCGGATTAGCCGCTTCCCACGATACTTTCACTTCTTCTTCTATCTTGGAAGGAGTTAACAACGAATAGTTCGGGAAGGTAATATAACCTCCGTCGATCAATATCTTTTCATTTACGCGGTCCGTACGCCATTGGCAAAAGTCCATCGCTTGATTCCAACTAACACCAACAACAGGATAGAAACTATACGCAGGGTGTGTGTAATAATTTTCCAAGTAGGGCTCATTGTACGCTAACTCTTCACGCCATACAGTCGTGTCGGGCAACACCTTAGATACTAAACTTGGTGCTGTTTGACTAAACATCATGCGAACCCAGTGCTCATATTCACGCCAGTTCATATTGGAAATTTCGTACTTATCCATGTAGAACGAATTGACGGTTATGTTACGTCTGGAATTATTACGAGGAGCCGTAATGTACTCATCATTCTCACCAATAGAGAATACACCACCTTGTATGGCGATCATGCCAATAGGGTTTCCCTTGATGTCGCCTTCAAGTGCTTCAAATTTGGTAGATTGCTTACCATTATAAGACCAACCTGTTGTATTCGAAAAATCGGTGTTCAATTCACGTGATGGAGTACAGCAAACTGAACCTAATAAGACAAACAATAATAAGATTTTAATGTCTTTAAAAATTCTTTTTTCTTTCATATTCTCTATTTTGATATAAATTTCCTATTTTTTTTCGACCGCAAAGATACAAAAAAGCATTCAACTTTTTTATAAAAAAAATGTATCTTTGCAAGACATTAAAAAACAATACAATTTTTGTACCAATTTAAAAATGTTATTTCGTGATATTATCGGACAAAATGAAATTAAGCACAGACTGATACATAATTATAAGTCTGGAAAAATCGCTCACGCACAACTATTTACGGGCAAACAAGGCGTCGGTAGTTTTCAGTTGGCGTTAGCGTTTGCACAATATATATGTTGTGAAAATCCGAGTGACGAAGATGCGTGCGGAACCTGCAAAAGTTGTAAGCAGTTTGCACAATTGGTTTATCCCGACTTACATTTTATTTTTCCTGTTATCAAAACCACGGAAGGCGAGACTTCGGATATTTTTGTCAAAGATTTTAGGGAACTGATTTTAGAAAAACCCTACTTTACCATTGATGATTGGCACGAAAAATTAGGAAGCGAAGGCAAACAGAGTTTGATTTATGAAAAAGAAAGTGCTTCCATCATCGAAAAAGTGTCCATGAAGCCATTTTACGATAAATTTAAAATCTTTATCATTTGGCTACCAGAGCGGATGAATACCACTTGTGCCAACAAAATCCTCAAAGTGTTGGAAGAACCCTATCCGCAAACGCTTTTTTTGTTGGTGAGCGAAGAACCCGAGTTGCTTTTGTCCACTATTTTGTCGCGTGTACAGCAGATTCCCGTGCCTTTGATTGCCGAAAGCAACATCGCTGCGGCTTTGCTCAAACAAGACGAAGAAATAAGTGAACAAACGGCAAACGACATTGCACATATCGCCTGTGGGAGTTATTCCAAAGCCCTGCAAGCCTTGCAAACTAACTCCAACACACAAGTGTATTTCGAGTCCTTCAAAGCCTTGATGCGAAATGCGTGGTTGGTGGCTGAGAAACAAGATTATGATGCGTTGGTAACGTTGCGAAAATGGTCGTTAGAGATAGCCGATAGCAAGGTTGGACGCGAGCGACAGTGTGCTTTTTTGCAGTATTGCCAAAATAGTATCCGCGAAAATTACATTTTTAATTATCAACAAAGCGAATTGAACTATCAAATGCAGGACGAAAGGGAGTTTTCCACACGTTTTGCACGCTTTATCACCGAAAAAAATGTTGAAAAAATGATGGAATTATTTTCTCGCTCTGAAGAACAGATTCGTCAAAACGGGAACGCAAAAATCGTATTTTTTTACCTTTGTTTAGAAATAATTGTTTTAATCAAGCAAAAATGAAAAATAAATTCACATTAAATAATGAATCATACCATATCTGTGCAGGCAGTTGTCGCCGAAATTCGTTGCTGAAATTGCCCGTAACGGATTGGCTCAGTGATTTGCCCGAAAATACGCTATTGACCGACTTGGTTGAGGTGCAATTCAAAAACACGCGTAAAGGTTATTTTCGCAACAGCAATCATTTGCCGATTGAAAAAGGGACGACCGTCATCGTGAGTGCAAGTCATGGATACGATTTGGGCGAAGTAACGTTGGTGGGAGCGTTGGTGGTAAAACAGATGAAAAAATACCAAATCAACCTCGAACGTTACACCATCGGAACGATTTATCGCATTGCGACCGACCTTGACAAACAAAAAAGTGCTCAAGCCAAAGCCAAAGAGCAACAAACGATGATTGAGGCACGTCGTATCGCCCGCGATATGAATTTGGAGATGAAGATTGGAGACGTGGAGTACCAAGGCGATGGGACCAAGGCGATTTTCTACTATATAGCCGATGGACGCGTCAATTTTAGGGAACTAATCAAGGTGTATGCAGAGACGTTTCGGGTGCGGATTGAGATGAAGCAGATTGGCGTTCGGCAAGAAGCAGGACGGATTGGAGGAACGGGCGATTGTGGGCGTGAATTGTGCTGCTCAACGTGGATGACAGACTTTACTTCGGTGGTAATTGATGCGGTGAAACTGCAAAACTTGTCGCTTAATACACAAAAGATGACGGGACAATGTGCAAAACTCAAATGTTGCTACAATTATGAGGTGGCGATTTACGAAGATGCGATGAAAGAGTTGCCTTCAAAAGATGTGGTTTTGCAGACCCAAAATGGCGATTTTTACCTCATTGCCTGCAACCCGCTCAAAAAAGAATTGACCTATTCGATGTCGCCCAATAGTTACCAAAACCTGCAAATCATCACGGCAGAGCGAGCCAAACATATCATTGAGGAGAACAAACAAGGTCGCAAACCCGTTTCGTTGGGTGGAAAAGAAACCAACACCGAAGAAATAGGCTTTGGATTATTGAACGAACAAGATAACATCAACCGCTTTGATAAAAAACGGAAAAATAACAACTTTAAAGGCAAACGAAATAATGAAAGACGAGGCAATGAACGGAAAAATAGGTAACATATTGCTCGGTTTAGCGTGCGTTTTGTGTGCTTGCTCGAGCGATAAAGTGTACACGGCGTTTCAACCCATTGACGAAAATGGCTGGACAAAACACGACACGGCAGTGTTTGATTTCACGATTGCCGATACGACTTGCACCTACGATATTTACTTGTACGTTCGCCATACAGACGCTTATTCGTACCAAAATATGTGGCTTTTTATCAATGATAATGACACGATGGAGTTCTATTTAGCCGACAGACGTGGGCGTTGGTTAGGGAATCATGCGGGACGGTTGTACGAAATGCCCGTGATATTTTTTGAGGATTATTCGTTTGAAAAAGCAGGCAATTACTCGTTTCGCATTGTACACGGAATGCGTGATACGGCGTTGGAAGGCGTGCATGATATTGGTTTGACGATACAAAAACATGGGGAAGAATAAATTAAAGAAATTTGCCGAAATCACTACTTTTGAGAACGTTTTTCAATGTCCATCGCAAGCCGTTTTTGCGAACGAGATGGTACATTTTGCAGGCAGTTGGCATCAAAAGTTCCAAAATAATAACCCGATTGTGTTGGAATTGGGCTGTGGAAGAGGCGAATATACGGTTGGATTGTCCGATTTGTACCCCGACAAAAATTTTATAGGCATTGACATCAAAGGTGCGAGGTTGTGGGCTGGTGCAAAAGCCGCTTTGGAAGACGGTAAAAAGAACGTACTGTTCTTGCGTACCGACATAGAGCGTCTGCCTCAGTTGTTTGCAAAAGATGAAGTGAGCGAGATTTGGATTACCTTTCCCGACCCACAAATGAAGAAAAGCACCAAACGCCTTACATCCTCGTTTTTTATGCAAAACTATGCTCATTTTTTGGTCAACAACGGCACCATCCATCTCAAAACCGACAGTCCGTTTCTCTACACCTACACGCAAGCGATGATACAGGAAAATCAGTTCGTTTTGCAGGAAAATTCGGCAGATTTGTACGCTGATTCGGCTTTGAAAACACGGCAAGAACTCACGCAACTGCAAACGTACTACGAACAGCAATGGTTGGAGCGGGGTATGACTATCAAGTATTTGGCGTGGCAACTGTCGCACAAAACCGCTTACATAGAGCCCGAAATTGAAATAGAAAAAGATAACTACCGCTCCTATGGACGGTATAAAAGATAAAATTATGTATCCACAACAAATCATAGATGCCTTACGCAACGTTAAATACCCTGGCACGGGCAAAGACCTCGTGGAGAGCGGGATGTTAGAGGACGATATACGAATTTCTGGCTTTGAAGTGAGCTTTTCGTTAGTGTTCAAAAAAGACACCGACCCGTTCTTAAAATCGGTGCTCAAAGCCAGCGAAGTGGCGATTCAAACTTACGTGGAGCCCAATGCGGTCGTTCACATCACACCGCGTTTCGTGACACAACATAATAATGCCGAAAAAGTGGTGCCTTCTTACAACCATTTCAAGCACGTCATCGCTGTTCATTCGGGCAAAGGAGGAGTCGGCAAATCCACTGTAACAGCCAATCTCGCCATTGCGTTGGCACAACAAGGCAACAAAGTGGGGATTTTAGATGCGGATATTTATGGTCCCACCATTCCCAAGATGTTTGGCGTGGAAGATTATACGCCTTTGTCCACCGAAGAGCAGGGCAAAACGATGATTGAACCCGCTGAGAAGTACGGTGTGAGCATCTTGTCCATCGGCTTTTTTGTCAATAGCGAGCAGGCAATTGTGTGGCGAGGTGCGATGGCTTCCAATGCGATTCAACAACTTATCACGGACGGTCACTGGGGCGAATTGGACTACTTGCTCATTGACTTGCCTCCTGGCACGAGCGACATCCATCTGACCATTCTCCAGAACCTCTCTCTAAGTGGTGTGATTGTGGTTACAACCCCTCAAAGTGTCGCTTTTTCCATTGCACGAAAAGGGATTGATATGTTCCAAAATGACAAAATCAACGTTCCGATTATAGGAATTATTGAAAATATGGCTTGGTTCACGCCTGCCGAACTACCCAACAACAAGTATTACATTTTTGGCAAAGAAGGCGGTAAACAGTTGGCAGAAGCCCTAAACATCCCACTTTTGGCACAAATCCCGCTCATCCAATCCATACAGGAAAATGGCGAGCAAGGC
>JAEELX010000047.1 GCA_016282955.1 Paludibacteraceae bacterium
CCACCCGAAAAATCAATACCTAAATTCAATTTTCCCATGATGCGTGGATTGATACCAATGATACCAAAAATCACCAACGCACCCGACAAAATATACGCATATTTTTTTGCACCGATAAAGTTCAATTTAGTGCTTTGCAAGAAGTTCTTCGTGAGTGAAGTCGTAAAGGGCAACTCTTTTGCAGAGGCTTTGCTTGCGTACGAATCCAACACCAGACGCGTGATAAACACAGCCGTCAAGAACGACGAAACGATACCAATGATATACGTTACCGCAAAACCTTTGATAGGACCCGTTCCAAACACTGCCAAGATAATACCCGTCAACAACGAAGTTACGTTCGCATCAACGATGGCTGAGATAGCGCCTTTGTAACCGTCTTCAATGGCTTTACGCATATTCTTACCCGTCTTCATCTCCTCACGAATACGCTCGTAGATAAGCACGTTTGCGTCCACTGCCATACCCATCGTCAGCACGATACCCGCGATACCCGGCAAGGTCAACACAGCCGAGAAGGAAGCCAACGTTCCCACCAACAAGAACACGTTGCACAGCAAAGCGAAGTCGGCAATAAGTCCCGGAATAAGTCCATAATAAACGAGCATATAGAGCAATATCAAGATGAAGCCCAATACAAAACTCCACAAACCTGCTGTGATAGCCTCTTGTCCCAACGAAGGTCCCACCACGTCTTCTTGAATAATCCGTGCAGGTGCTGGCATCTTACCAGTCTTGAGGGTGTTCGCCAAGTCCTTCGCCTCGTCAACCGTGAAGTTACCTGTGATTTGGCTACTACCACCCGAAATCTCATTTTGCACGGTCGGGAAACTATACACATAACCGTCCAATACGATGGCGATACTCTTGCCTATGTTGGCTTTGGTGATACGTTGCCATGCTTTCGAACCTTCGGCATTCATCGTCATACTTACGTTGGCGTAAGCACTAAACTGCGAGAAGTCGGCACGAGCGTCCGTAATCACATCGCCTTCCAGACTTGCTTTACCTTGTTGCGATTTGAGGGCAACGAGTTGATAAACCGTACCCGCTTCGTTGATGGCTTTCACCGTCCAGAAGAGCTTCAAATCACGTGGCAAAACGGATTTTGCAAACGCCGACGATAACATCTCGTTGATTTTTGCCGTATCGGTGTACAATGCCATACCCACCACAGGTCCGCGAGCGATTTGTCCCGTTTGCGAAACCGACGGATTCAGGCGGTAAAAAAGCGGATTTTCGCGTTTGTATTTTTCAACATCAACACTTTTATCTACCTCTTGTTCGGTTGTATCCTCTTCCACGTTTGCATCTGCGAGCAACTGCTCAATGCCATCCACTTCGGTTTTAACCGTATCTTTTTGTTCTTTGGCTACCGTAGCCGTTGTGTCCTCTGTTTCGGGGGTTTGCAAGCGAGCATATTCGGCATTGATTTGCGAGAGAGCCGAGAATAATTCGCTCAACTCGTAGGTCTCCCAGAACTCCAAGTTCGCTGTTCCTTGCAACAACTTCCGCACACGTTCGGGCTCTTTGATACCCGGTAATTCAATCAAAATACGCCCTGTTTGGCTGAGTTTTTGGATATTAGGTTGCACCACGCCAAAACGGTCAATACGCGTACGAAGCACGTTGAAGGAGTTATTGATGGCTCCATCCACCTCTTCTTTTACGACTTTGACCACCTCATCGTTGGAGGTATTGAGGGTGATTTTATCTTTTAATTCGAAGGTTGAAAAGACGCTTGCGAAACTGGCGTTGGGGTCTATTTCGCGGAAACTTTGGAAAAACAAATCCACAAAGTCGGCACTTGTACCTCTTTGTTTTTCGCGAGCCGCAGCCATCGCTTGCAGGTAGATTTCGGACTGGTTATGCCCCGAAAGAGCATCTACCAAGTCGGGTACACTCACCTCCATAGTGATATTCATACCCCCTTTGAGGTCCAAACCTAAGTTAATTTCTTTTTCACGGCACTCTTTGAGCGTGTATCCAAACCACACTTTTTGACTTGCGAGTGAATCTAAATAAAATAATTCTCGTTGGCTATCGCCTTGTGCATACTCGGCTGCTTTTTGGTCGTAACGACTCGTTACGAAAGAAAATGACAAATAAAAAGCACACACTAACCCTAACAATAGAGCCAATAACCTGATTAAACCTTTGTTTTGCATATTATTTTTAACAATTTAATTATTCCACTTTTTGTTGCAGACCGATTTTTGTGCCCACAAACATCAAAACCTTGCGAAGTTATAATTTTTTAAGAAATAAAAAAAACTGATTTTTTGTTGAAAAAAAATGCGATACTAACAAAAAAAAGAAAGGCAGACATAAAATCCACCTTTCCCAAAAAAGTATAACTATTATTTTACTTCGCAATGACACCTGTGCCTGCATTGAAGTCCACAGACACTTGGTCGCCAGCTTCAACAGCCACGGCAGCTTGGTCGCCACCAGCACCACGATACACAATTTTACCATCGTAGATATTAAATTCTGATGCCCACCAATCAGCACCTTCTACCTCAACATACATACGGAGATTACCAGCAGCAGTTACGGATATAGTAGCCTTGTTATTTGTTATTGTAAATGGATATTTTCCTTTATCCCAGCTACCAAATGCGTCTCCCATTCCATAAACTTTTGCCTCGGTTGCTTTTATTGTTTTTTCGCCAGTATTGATAACGAACGTGTACATGCCTGTTGTGGCAACTCCTCCATCTGCTGTATAACCCGTAAGCGTATAATCTGAAAATACATCAGCGTCTGCTTTGGTTTTAGCGAATTTGAATGTTTTACCTGCTGTCATGTAGCGTGTAATCCAGAATACACCAGCTTGTCCATTCACTGCAACGGCTTCTGCAACACCCGCGTTCGCCCAATCATTATTGCCAAATTCTTCGCCACACAAATAAACATTATTAACTACTTCTTTCGTCCATGTTGTTGTATAGGTGTAACTTTTAGCAATATCGCCCGCAGCCATCTTGAAAGTAAGCGTAATGTCGTAATATCCTCCTTTATCAACAGGTATGTTATCACCACCCGCTACTGCATCTTTACCTAAATTCAAATTTGCTTTCACTGCCTTAGCATCGTCTAATTGAATCTTCCAGCCTTGATTTTTGAATTTAAACTCAGCACCCTCAGCAAGAGCTTGGTCTTTCCATTCTACTTTAAATTCGGTATTGGAAATTTTTGTTAACGTACCTTCGGTTAATCCCCAGCCATTCATTCCACCAGAAACGCCCCATTTTACAGGTACAATAACGATTTGAGCGCCGCCAGTGCCATCCAAATCACCCGTAAGATTCAAATCCAAAACGATGTGATAAAATCCTTCTGCGGGTACTTTCAAAACACCATTTTCGGTCAACTTGCCTTTATAAACCGTTCCTGTAGGTTGGTCATCTTCACCGTCTAATTCAACCGCTTTCAGTCCCTCTGCATCAGCACCGTATGTTGTTTCAACGGTACCTTCTTTCAAGACCAAAGCAAAATTTTTATCTTTTTCGAGGTAGATGTATTTTTCATACATTCCATCACGTTTAGCTTTGGTAACTTCATTCAATCCCGTTGCCATTTGCGAAGCATTTGCTCCGTTTTCGCTGATGGATTTGAACGGACACGCTTCACCTACAACATAAAAACCGTCTTCGGTGATGTTATCAAGATTTTTGTCGTCATCATCTTTACACGATGTAAACGTAACAGCCACCAGTGCAAAAGCACAAAGTAACAAATAATAAAATTTTTTCATACTCATTTAAGATTAAGTTAATATTTTGTTTTTTTAATATCCTTCATTTTGGGTCCAAATTGGATTGCCTTTTTCGTCTCGTTTTGCTTTTTCAATCACCGAGAATGGAATCGGGAACCAACGTCTGTACGTTTGTGTTGCAGCAACATATTGTACAGATTCAAATTTTCCAAAGCGAATCAAATCCCGTCTCCGTACACACTCCCACGCAAACTCACGTCCACGCTCTGCCAAAATGCCGTCCAAAGTAAGCACGCTTGGATAAGCCGCTGTATAGGCTGCTTCGGCATCGGTTTCGTAAGCAAAAGCCCGTTTGCGAAGCGTAACAAAATCGGCATCCGTGTAGTGCGAGGTTCCGGTTCCACCACGTAAAATGGCTTCTTCGTTCATCCAAAGCACGTCAGCATAACGGAAAAGCACAAAGTCATTTTCTGCCCAATCGTATGTTTTGGTTTGGTCTACTTCATACTTCCAGAGGCGTGCTCCGTCATTCCACGTTGCCTCATCAAGTGATACCACTTCTTTTCGTATGATAGCGTCTCCATGATTTTCGTCTTGGAGTTGCTTTCCATTGGCATCTTTCACGGGTCCCACAAACCAACCAAAATGTTTTTCATTCATGGTACCTAACGTATTACTATTGTATCCCGAGCCATCGCCACGCACATCTTTTCCGTTGTATAAATCTATAAATGACGGACGAGCACAGAAACCATTCCATGGTTTTTCTATCATATTGTAGGTCGTTTGATGGCAATAATGCAACGTCAAATGGATAACACGGAGTTTATTGGACATCGAACCGCTTGAACGAGAGTCAAACGTGCTGTTTCCGTTTTCTACAATCACAAAGATATTTTCCTTGCTATTTTCATTATTGATTGCAAAATTCTCAAAGAAATTTCTCGAAATCGAATACGCACCCGATTTGATGACTTCTTCACAACAACGAGCACAGTTGGTGTAAAAATCGGTTGTGGAAGCAATGGTGATGCCACTTTTTGTATCTTCAAGGGCTTTTTTAACGTTATCGGGTGTGCAACCGTACGATTCAGCGTTCAAATACAATCTTCCGAGCAACGCATACGCCATACCTTGCGTAACGCGACCGTAATTAGCAGCCCGATTGGCGTCATTTACGATAGGCAAATTCGGTGCATTGCGTTCCAAGACAGCCACCAAGTGAGCCCACACGTCTTGCGGTTCCATCAATGGTTCGGTTACATCTTCGTAAGTTTCCAAATACGGGATGCGACCGAAGCAATCAAAGAGCAGATAGTAATAATAACTCCGCATCACTTCCAATTCGCCAATATATTGTGCAAACACTTTCGGGTCCATACTTGTTTCATAATCTTTCAAGGTTTGAATCAATTTATTACACAACACGGCTCCCGCAATGGTAGAATTCCATATATTTTTGAACGCATCCGCAAAGGAGTTCCACGAGTGGTCGTTTAAGCGTTTCCAATAGCCACCATCTGCCCAGTGTTCACCCGGCACGCGTACAGGACAAACGCATTCGTCAGCCGTCAAAGACGAAACGCCCCAGTAGCCCCAGTGGTCGTGTATCCATTTCACTTCGGCATACGCTTGCCCAACCAACAAGATAACGTTTTCCTCGTTTGCCATCATGGCTTCTACGGTGGGATTACCAAAATTTTCTTCATCTAACATATCGTTACACGATGTTAGCATATATGAATTAGCCACCAATACAAGTAGCAAACAACTAATAAACCATTTATTTGCTTTCATAAGTTTATTTTTTATGATAGTTTTCATATTCATTTCTTTTTAGAACAACGTCATATTTAACCCAAACATAAAACTTGCAGTACGTGGATAGAAACTAACTGCATCAATACCAGCATTCCACACGTCTGTGGTGTTAACTTCGGGGTCTTGTCCCGAGTATTTTGTAATCGTGAACAAGTTTTGCCCTGTTGCATACAACCGCAACGATTGGATATAGTTATTTTGTTTGAAACGGAAGGTATAACCCAACGTTACGTTATCCAGTTTGATGTACGAGCCGTTTTCCAAATAATAATCCGAAAAGTCCGTTTTGTTGGCATATACCACACCATCTTTATTTTCGGTTACGTCATACATAAACACATTGCTCGACATACTTGCTTGGGGTCCGTAAGCCAAACGCGTTACATTTAATATCTTGTTACCCAAAACGCCACGGAAGAAAATCGTTAAATCCAAATCACGCCATTTAACCACGTTGTTCCAACCGTATGTCAAAGCAGGTTGGGCGTTACCTAATGTTTGCCGTTGCGATTCCACAGGGGAAGAGGTGTAACCACCAGCAGGCGTGGTATAAATCCACGTACCATCAGAGCGTCTGCCATAGTACTTATAGCCAAAAAATTCACCGATGGATTGATTTTCAACCAAAATTTGCGTATTTGTGTTCATCAAGCCATTTTCGCCTCCGATACTTCCCGAAGTGGTTTGCGTATAGTTGAAACCTTTGGATGGGTCGGATAGTTTAGAAATATAGCAGTGATTCCACGCAAGCGTTGGCGTTGTTGTCCACGTCCAATCTTTTGTTTGCACAGGAACGCCCGAAATTGCCAATTCCACACCATAACTCTTCATTTCGCCCGCATTTGCCAATAAAGTAGCATATTGATAAGGGGGTGTCGGCACTTCATAATCCCACAACAAATCCTTCGTGTTACGGATATAAGCGTCCAAACTACCATACAAGCGGTTATCCAAAAAACCATAATCAACACCTAAATTGTACTCAAATTTACGTTCCCAACGCAAATCAGGATTGACATTTCGGCTCACGGCATACGTATAAACATATTTGCCGTTGTACCAGAACGTTCCACCATTGCTGAGCATAGCCACCGATTGCAAATCCGAGCCTAAATCATTACCCGTAACACCAAATCCCAAGCGGAGTTTCAACTCATTACACCATGTTTGGTCAGCCATAAAATTTTCGCCCTTGATACGCCAACCCAAACTGACTGCTGGGAAATAGCCCCATTTGTTGTTTTCGCCGAACCGACTGGAACCTTCTGCACGAATCGAAGCCGAAAGCAAGTATTTTTCCTTGTAGTTATAGTTCACACGAAGGAAACCTGCTGCCAACGTATTGGAATTACGATATGATGACACATTTAAATATGTTTTGGTTGCATCGCCGTTACCAATTTGGTAATACTTCATACTCTCTGTTGGAAAACCTTTATTGGAAATTTCCGAGCCGTCATATAGGAAATGTTGATACGAAAATCCAGCCACACCCACCAACGTATGATTGCCCCACGTATGAGCATAATCAATCGTTGTTTCGTACAGTTGTGCAAAATTCATACTCGTTTTTCGTCCCGCTTGCCCTGAGTTGGCTTCGTCTGTAGAGATTTGTTTGTTTGCCCAAAAATCATAATTATCACCTTCTTCCACTGCCACAAATCCGCTCCATTTCAGACCTTCAACCGCTTTGATGTTCACCGTTGCCTTCACCGAACCGCGAAAATAGTTGCCCGTTTGATAACTTTCTTTTTGGTTCATATTTTCCACAGGATTATTCAGACCCGTTCCCTGTGGCATAAAATAGCCCGTCGGCGAGGTTTCGTCATAGATTGGATAGGTCGGATTGAGAATAGCTGCCATCTTAAAATCGCCACAGAAATAATCGTTGCGATAGTGCATATAAGAAGCATCGTATTGCATATCCAACCAGCCATTGAGGGCTTTTTGTTGTGCTGCTAACTTGAGCATTATCTCCTCGCGGTTGTTGTTTTTAGCAATACCTTCCGCATTTTTGTACGCAGCCGAAGCACGATAGTTGAAGGTTTTATGTGCACCAGCCACGGCAAAACTATGACTGTGCGTGATAGCCGCTTTGCGTGTCAATTCCTTCATCCAATCCGTTTCATTGGTCGTCCCATCTAGATTACGATAGATGGTCGGAATAATTTTTCCGTTTGAAATTTTCTCCAAATCAATGAACTCAGACGGAGTTGCCATACCTGTCTTGCTATTCACCCACGCCGTACTAACATAGCCGCTGTACTCAATTTGCGTGCGAGGTTCGTCAGCAAATCCTTCGCCCCGTTTGGTGGTAATCAAGATAACGCCATTCGTTCCACGCGTTCCGTCAATAGCCGAAGCCGAAACGTCTTTGAGTACGTCCCTAGAAGCAATTTCAGAGGGGTTGATATTATCAATACTTGAAACAGGCACACCGTCCACAATATATAATGGTGTCGTTCCTGCACCTTTATCCAACGTAGAGAAGCCACGAATTTGGATATTGTAGCCACCTTGCGTTGGGTCAGACGTATTATTGATGATATTCAAACCAGCCACACGC
>JAEELX010000048.1 GCA_016282955.1 Paludibacteraceae bacterium
AGCAATATGACGGCAATGACATCGTGCTGAACGAGGAAGAAAACATCATTTTGCAGGTTAGCAAGTACCCTGAAATTTTGAATTATAAGGGTCAGGACATTATCGTAACCAACGGCAAAACATTGTTGGGAGCGGACGATAAAGCGGGTATTGCAGCCATTGTTTCGGCATGTGAACACCTCATCGCACACCCCGAAATCAAGCACGGAAAAATACGCGTAGGCTTCACTCCTGACGAGGAAATTGGGCGTGGTGCCGACCATTTTGACGTGAAAGCGTTTGGAGCCGATTTTGCCTATACGGTTGACGGTGGGATGATTGGCGAGTTGGAATATGAGAACTTCAACGCTGCAAGTTGTGTCATTGAAATCAACGGAATCAACGTCCATCCGGGCTACGCTTTTCATAAAATGATCAATTCGATGCGGATAGCCACGCAGTTCACCAACATGCTTCCGCGTTGGGAAACGCCCGAACACACGCAAGGTTACGAAGGTTTTTATCACTTGGTGGGGATGAACGGCACGATTGAAAAAACGACTTTGACGTATATCATTCGTGACCACGACCGTCAGCGTTTTGAGTCGCGAAAGAAGGAAATGGAGCATCTCACACGCAAAATCAACCAAGAATTTGGCGAAAATACCGCAAAAGCCACTATCAAAGACCAGTATTACAACATGAAAGAAAAAATTGAGCCCGTTATGTTTGTTGTTGAAAGGGCTATCAAAGCGATGGAAGAAGCGGACGTAACCCCAAAGGTGAAGCCGATTCGTGGTGGTACGGACGGGGCTCGTTTGTCGTTTGAAGGACTGCCCTGCCCCAACCTATTTGCGGGAGGCGAGAACTTCCACAGTCGCTTCGAGTACCTGCCAATTCCCTCTCTGCAGAAGGCGAAAGAGGTGGTTATTAACATCGCCAAAATGGTGCGTGAGTAGGTTGCAGAAATTAACATCGTTCCGAAGAATATGGCAACAACAAAACGCATTTTAGCCTTAGACGTATTGCGAGGCATAACGATTGCGGGTATGATTTTGGTGAACAACCCGGGTTCGTGGAGTTACATCTATGCCCCTTTGCGACACGCCGAATGGAATGGTTGCACCCCTACCGACTTGGTTTTCCCGTTTTTTATGTTTTGTATGGGCGTGGCGATGTATATCTCGTACAGCAAATCCAATTTTGCACTAACCCAAACGAACGTCTGGCACGCTATTTATCGGGGTGGTTTGATTATTTTGATTGGTTGGGGTTTGAGTTGGTTTGGTATGTTTTTGCGGCATATCTGTGCGGGAGATGGGCTTGTTTACTCGCTTTTTCAGTACCCTTGGGCACATCTGCGATATTTGGGCGTGTTCCCGCGATTGGGCATCGTGAGTGGCGTTGTTGCACTGCTTTTGTTGGTTTTTAAACCGAAAAATGTACCTTGGTTGATTGCCTTGTTTTTGGTGGGATATTGTGTGTTGATTTCGCTCACACATAGTTTTGATTTAACGCCCGACAACATTCTGGCCAGAGTCGATTTAGCCGTCTTGGGCGACGAACACATGTACCATAAAACGGCAATGATCAACGGAGAAGCCACTCGTATTGCTTTTGACCCCGAAGGGTTGCTGTCCACGATTCCGTGTTTTGCACACTGTTTGGTGGGTGTTTTGGTCGGAAAAATACTCAAAAGCGAGGCTTCAAATTGGGATAAAATGGCACGCGTATTGCGTTTTGGAAGCGTCATTTTGCTGGCAGGTTTTCTGTTGGACTATGCCTACCCCATCAATAAATCAATGTGGAGTGCAAGTTATGTGCTAGTAACCTGTGGGTTGGCTTCGTTGGTGTTAGGGATTTTGATTTGGTTGATAGATATTCGCGATGCCGAACGTTCCTCTAAAACGGGCTTTCGTTGGTATAATTTCTTTGAAAGTTTTGGCGTTAATCCGCTGTTTATCTTCTGTTTATCCGCTATTTTGGTCACCGTGATGGCAGTCATCAAATTCGATGTAGCAGGCAAAACGTACAGTCTGTGGGGTGCGTGGTACAATGTGTGTATGGTGCCGTTGTTTGGTCAAACAGGCGGTTCGTTGGCTTGTGCGTTAAGTTTAGTACTTGTTATGTGGTGCATTGCTTACCCACTTTACAAAAAAAAGATATACATTAAAATTTGATGCCACATTACATTGCTACGATAGGTTTTTTTGATGGCGTTCATCGGGGACATTGCTATCTGTTAGATTTCCTCAAACAAAGCAGTAATGGCTTGCAAACGGCGGTCGTAACCTTCAAAGAACACCCGCAAAAAGTGCTACAAAACGCCACTGTCCCTTTGCTCACCACACACGAGGAACGCATCAAATTGTTGGAACAACAGAACCTTTCGTTGCTAAAAATCTATCCTTTTGCACAGATTGCAAGCTTGCGGGCAGAAGAATTTATGGAAAAACTGCATTCGTGGGGCGTTCGAAAGTTGGTTTTGGGGTATAATCACACCTTTGGAAGCGATGGCAAAACAGCAAATTACGAAGAAATTGGGCAAAAAATAGGCATCGAAATCGTGCGTTTCAACGAGTTGCAGAGCGATTTACATATCTCGTCTTCGCAGATTCGCAAATATCTTTTGGCAGGCGACATTGAAAAAGCCAACCTCTGTTTGGGTTACAGCTACACGCTCAACGGAACGGTTGTCAAAGGCTTTGGACAAGGACATACAATCGGTTTCCCGACTGCAAATCTCTCCATTCCTGCCGAAAAATTACAGCCGTGCGATGGCGTTTATGCGGTGGAATGCCAACTCGACGACCAACCGCAAAAGACCTACAAAGGCATCATGAACATCGGTCAAAATCCCACTTTTGAACACAAAAAACGAAGCATCGAAATACACATAATTGATTTTAATTCAAACATTTACGACAAACAAATTACAGTGAAACTTTTGCACTACATTCGTCCCGAAAAAAAATTTGAAAACACGGCTGAATTGAAGCAACAAATCGAAAAAGACCTTGCACAAGCCATCGCAAAAATGCCAAAATGGCAGTAAAAAAACTTGGCACGGATATTGAAATTTAACAAACGGAAATAATTAAAAAATGATATAGAATATGGCAAAAATTCAACCTTTAGCAGATAGAGTTTTGGTTAAACCTATCGAAGCAGAAGAAAGAACGGTCGGTGGCATCATCATCCCCGACAATGCAAAAGAAAAACCCCTTCGTGGCACCGTCATCGCCGTTGGTAATGGCACAAAAGACGAGGCAATGGTGCTCAAAGAACATGACGAAGTGTTGTATGGAAAATACGCAGGTACCGAGATTGAATTGGATGGTGAAAAGTTCATCATTATGCGTCAATCGGACGTGCTTGCAACGATTAAATAATCTTTAAAGTTTTGAATTATGGCAAAAGAAATTACGTATAATGTAGAGGCTCGCGAAGCCCTCAAAAAAGGCGTTGACCAACTGGCTAATGCCGTAAAAGTAACCCTCGGACCGAAAGGACGCAACGTTATCATTGATAAAAAATACGGTGCTCCACAAATCACCAAAGATGGCGTTACGGTTGCAAAAGAGATTGAATTAGATGATGCTGCCGAAAACTTGGGTGCACAACTCGTCAAAGAAGTGGCTTCTAAGACGGGCGACCAAGCAGGTGATGGTACCACAACTGCCACCGTTTTGACGCAAGCCATCGTTAATGTTGGTTTGAAAAACGTTACCGCTGGAGCGAATCCAATGGACCTCAAACGCGGTATTGACAAAGCCGTTAGTGCCGTTGTGGAAAGCATTAAAAAGCAATCGGAGGTCGTTGGAAATGACTTCAATAAGATTGAACAAGTGGCTACCGTTTCGGCGAATAACGATGCTGAAATTGGCAAATTGATTGCCGATGCGATGCGTAAAGTGTCAAAAGATGGCGTTATCACTATCGGTGAGGCAAAAGGTATTGACACAACGATTGACGTGGTGGAAGGTATGCAGTTTGACCGTGGCTACATCAGCCCGTATTTCATCACCAACACCGAAAAAATGCAGGTGGAAATGGAAAATCCATACATCCTCTTGCACGACAAAAAAATCTCCAACCTCAAGGAGTTGCTCCCTATCTTGGAACCTGCTGTGCAGTCGGGTCGTCCGCTGTTGATTGTGGCAGAAGATGTGGATAGTGAAGCGCTGACCACCTTGGTTGTGAACCGTTTGCGTGCTCAGTTGAAGATTTGTGCCGTTAAGGCTCCGGGCTTTGGCGACAGACGCAAAGAAATGTTGGAAGACATCGCTATCTTGACGGGTGGAACGGTTATTTCGGACGAAAAAGGTATCAAATTGGAGAGTGCTACGTTGGATATGTTGGGTACGGCTCAAAGCGTAACGGTTGACAAAGATAACACGACCATCGTGAGCGGTTCGGGCGACAAAAACGCTATCGCTCAACGAGTTAGCCAAATCAAAGCCCAAATCGAAGCCACTAAATCGTCTTACGACAAGGAAAAATTGCAAGAACGTTTGGCTAAATTGGCTGGTGGTGTTGCAGTGTTGAACGTGGGTGCTGCTTCCGAAGTGGAAATGAAGGAAAAGAAAGACCGCGTTGACGATGCCCTTTCGGCTACTCGTGCTGCTATTGAAGAGGGTATCGTGCCTGGTGGTGGTGTGGCTTACATCCGCTCTATTGATGCTCTGAGCAGCGTTAAAGCAGAGAACGAAGACGAGAAAACTGGTATCGAAATTGTCAAACGTGCTATCGAAGAGCCTTTGCGTCAGATTGTTGCCAATGCAGGCAAAGAAGGTGCTGTGGTAGTGGATAAAGTGCGTGCTGGCAAGGGTGATTTTGGTTACAATGCTCGCACGGACGTTTATGAAAACCTGCTTGCTTCGGGTGTGGTAGATCCTGCTAAAGTTACGCGTGTAGCGTTGGAAAATGCGGCTTCTATTGCGGGTATGTTCCTCACAACCGAGTGCGTCATCACCGAGAAGAAAGAAGAAAATCCCGTTCCTGCAATGCCTAACCCAGGTATGGGCGGAATGATGTAAGATGAAAAAAAAGGTGTTAGTTGCCATGTCAGGTGGCGTTGACTCCACCGTTGTAGCCCTCTTGCTCAAGCGAGAGGGTTATGATTTGGTGGGAGTTACCTTCCGAACGTATGACTCCATCAAAGAATCGTGCTTGGCGAAAGAAAAAGGCTGTTGCACCATTGAAAGCATTATGGAGGCGAAGCATACGGCAGAAAAAATCGGCTTTGAACACCATATTTTAGACCTTCGAGACACCTTTCAACAGTGTGTCATTCATAATTTTATTGACGAATATATGCACGGTCGAACACCTAACCCGTGTGTGCTGTGCAATGAACATATCAAATGGGGCGAGTTGATACGCTTTGCGGACGACTTGCAATGCGACTATATCGCCACTGGACACTATGCCCAAATCGTGCCTCGCCAAAACTTTTTGTACCTCACCAATGCCACTGATAATCACAAAGACCAGACCTATTTTTTGTGGCGATTGAACCAGCAACAATTAGAACGAACGCTCTTTCCATTGGGTGCTTGGACAAAAAATAACGTCAAAGAATATGCTACACAAGCAGGCTTTACCTTTACGGCTCAAAAGAAGGAATCGCAAGAGATTTGTTTCGTTCCGCAAAATGATTACCGCACGTTTTTGCGAAGCAACGTACCCAACTACGACCACAAAGGGCACTTTATCCTGCAAGATGGGACGGTTGTGGGCGAGCATTTAGGCTTCCAAAATTACACCATCGGGCAACGCAAAGGGCTCGGAATTGCTTTGGGCTTTCCTGCCTACGTAACCCACATCAATGCTGAGACGAACGAGGTTACCTTGGGGCATAACGAGGACTTATTCCGCACCTCGCTCATTGCCACCCGCTGCTCGATTCGGGATTGGAACTGGCTACAAGATGACCCGACCGTTATGGCTCGTATCCGTTACCGCTCCACCCCTACCGAAGCCAAAGTAGAAAAAATAAACGAAACAACCATCTGCCTCCATTTTGCAACGCCTGTTTGGGGTGTAACGCCCGGGCAATCGGTCGTACTATACAAAGACAATTTGGTGATTGGTGGAGGTTTTATTGAAAAATAATTTTTTGCCACAGATAATTTTTATAACTTTGTGTAGTTAGTTTTTAATCCTCTATGGTGATTTTTGATATTGATTCTTCTTTGGCAGATAGTGTGCATCGCCCCGAATTGGAGCGAATACTTTCTAAAAAAGAGCATATAATTTCGTGGATGCAGAACGTTATCGGCTCCTACCATTGCAAAATTGGCATTGTACAGTACATTTTTTGCAATGACGCTTATCTTTTAGGCATCAATCGCCAGTTTTTAGACCACGATTACTTTACGGACATCATCACGTTTGATTATTCCAATGTAAATATATTCGATTCGTCTTGTACAAATACCACTGTTCAAGGCGATATTTTTGTATCGATTGATACGATTTTTACGAATGCAAAACAATTTTCTCATTCTTTCAAAGATGAGCTTTTACGTGTACTTATTCACGGTTTATTGCACCTGATTGGTCAAAAAGACAAGACCGAAACGGATGCGATGGAAATGCAAAACAAAGAAAACCAAGCCTTATCAATTATTAACGATTACAATTTATGATTTTATGAGCGTAGATTTTATTTTTTCGGCATTATTAACGTTATTGGCTGGTATCGGTATCTTTTTGATGGCGTGCCAGATTATGTCATCGAACTTGGAAGCTGCCAGCAGTAGGCGATTAAAGATATTATTTGACAAAGTTTCGGACAATAAGCTCATTGGAGTGGCTATTGGAGCCATCGGAACGGCTGCCATTCAGTCCTCGGGGGCGATGACCGTGATGGTGATTGGTTTTGTGAACGTGGGCATTATGACCCTGTCGCAAGCCGCAACGATTATCTACGGAGCCAACATCGGTACGACTATCACAGCACAAATCGTTGCACTCGGTTTGTCGGGCGACTCTTTGCTGTCGCTCAGTACGGTTTTCGCTTCGTTTGCGGGTTTCGGGGCTTTTTTGTCGTTTTTTAGTAAATCGGAAAAAGTAAAAACAATCGGTGGCATCCTCATCGGCTTCGGTATGCTCTTTGTGGGCTTGACGCTCATGTCCGACTCGATGGAAAGTTTTGCTCACATGGAGTCCGTCAAACTCTTTTTGGCGAGCATTAACAACAGTATTATGTTGGTTTTAATCGGCATTATCCTCACGGCCATCATTCAATCCTCTTCGGTGCTGACGTCCATCGCTTTGACGATGATTGTAACGAACTTAATCTCGTTGGAACAAGGAATTTATTTGATTATGGGTTCGAATATCGGCTCGTGCGTGGTGGCAATCATTGCAGGTATAACGAGTGGAATAAACGCCAAACGAACTGCACTTATTCACTTGATTTTCAACTGTTTCGGTGTGATTTTATTCCTTGTGTTAGGCAGTGTACTACGGGTTGCAAGCAACGGGACACTCTCTTTCGGAACTATTTTCGAAAATCTGTTCATCACGCCACAAATCCAACTCGCTATGTTCCACACGTTTTTCAATGTCTTTACGGTTGCGATTATGTTGCCGCTCACTTCGCCTTTGGTGCGTATCTGTATGCACATGATTCCCGATAAAGAAGAACAAGACGATGCTATCAAGCCACACTTCCAATTTGTGGATGAAAAAATGCTCCGTACGCCTGCCATCGCTATCCGACAGATAAAATTAGAAATCGAAAAAATGGCCGAAACGGCGATAGAAAACTACAATTTGGCGTTGGATATGATTACGACCATGAATTTTGACCAATTGGATAAATTTAACAGTAACGAGAAGCAACTTAACTTCCTAAACCGCGAATTAGTGCAGTATATAGTGCTTTTGGACGGGCAACAAGTCAACGAGGAAGACCATCAATACCTCACCTCTTCGATTCGAAGCATTGGTGATTTGGAGCGTATCGGCGACTATTCGGAGAACATAACCGAGTATGCACAGTCGTTGCGAGACGCTTCCGAGACCTTTTCGGATAACGCTATCAACAGCATTGAGGAGTTACGCCAACACATCGCCACGCTCTATGAAAAGGTGATGAAAGCCTATATTGACTTGGATATTGAGGCATTGGACGAGGCGAATGTGATTGAGGAACAAGTGGACGAGATTCGCGATAATATGCAATCGTACTACGTGGAGCAACTGTCTATGGGCTTGTGTACGGCTACGGTGGGTTCGCATTATGTGTCGTTGGCAGGCGATTCCGAGCGTATTGCCGACCACCTTATCAACGTTGCCAAAACGATTCGCAACCTCATTGATGCTCCGTATGGAGTGTAGAAAAGTAAAATTTGAAAGGTGAAAGGTGAGAGGTTTCATTTCTCACCTTTTTAGTTATCTAAGTACAAGATTTTTCAATTTTCAATTTTCCCATACCGTTTCTCTATCACGTCCCAATTGACGATTTGCCAGAGGGTTGCGAGGTGGTCTGGACGGCGATTTTGGTAATCCAAATAATAAGCGTGTTCCCAAACATCAAAGGTCAATAGTGGCGTAAGTCCGTGCTGAATTGGGTTTGCGGCATTCGACTCTTGCGTAATCACAAGCGTACCTTTTTGGTCAGCCGACAACCAAACCCAGCCACTGCCAAAGAGCGTTGCACCTTTCTTATGGAACTCCTCTTTGAATGCCTCAAACGACCCAAAATCACGCACAATCGCCTTTGCCAAAGCCCCCTCGGGTTGCTGCTTGGTTGGCTTACCTGTAAACTGTGCAAAATAAAGTTCATGGTTCAAAATCTGACCTGCATTGTTTAAAATGCCACCCGTGGACTTGCAAACAATCTCTTCCAGAGTCGCTTCTTCCAACCCACTCCCTTCCAACAACCCATTCAAATTATTCACATAAGTTGCCAAATGCTTTCCATGATGAAATTCCAGCGTTTTCCTACTAATAACAGGCTCCAATGCGTCCATGGCATACGGAAGCGAAACTAATTCAAACTTTTTCATACTTTTTATGTTTTTAAGGATTCCAAACTTGATTCTTCGTTAGTTCTCCACCAACTTTTCCAAACACTCGTGCAAACCTTCTGTCCAGTGCGGAATCGTGGCTCCGAACGTCTCTTTGTATTTTTGCTTATCCAAAACCGAATAAAATGGGCGTGGCGTGCGATATTGGTACTCCGAAGAATGAATCGGCTTCACTTTCGCCTCAATCGGATTGTGCGGACAAAGTGCATTGTATTGCCTGAAAATCTCGTGCGTAAAATCGTACCACGAACAAACGCCCTCATTCGTACAATGGTAGGTTCCAGCGTGCCAATCCTTGCTTTCAATCGCCTTAAAAATGGCTTGGGCTAAGTGTTTGGCATATGTGGGCGTTCCGATTTGGTCAAAAACAACCCCTAATTCGCTTTTTTCCTTGCCCAACCGTAACATCGTCTTCACAAAATTATTGCCAAACGTTGAATAAAGCCACGCTGTGCGGAAAATAATCGCATTCGTCTTCGCCAAAACTTGTTCTCCAGCCCATTTGGTGCGACCGTAAGCCGTTTTGGGCGACACGCTATCCGACTCTTTGTAGGGGTAACAAGCGTCTCCAGCAAAGACATAATCCGTCGAGATATGAATCAGTTTACAGCCCGTTTTTGCCAAGTTTTCAACCGCTTCGGCGTTGATTTTTTGGGCTATCGCCTCGTTTTCTTCCGCTTTATCCACATTCGTGTAAGCGGCACAATTCACAATCAAATCAATCGCATGTTGGGCAACAAAATCTGCCACTTCTTGTGGGTTGGTTATATCCAAAACAAAAGCGTTATCTGATTGAATTACATCAGAATAAATATATTCATGCTTGGGATGTTCTACTGCCAACAACCGCATTTCGTTGCCTAATTGACCGTTGCAACCTGTGATTAAAATTTTCATATCTCACTTCTTTAATTTATCATAAACCTGCTGCCGCGTTGGGTCTATGCCCACAAGTAACTCATACACGTCCGCTTTTTCTTGGTCCGTTCCCTTGCTGAAAATGTTCACCAATTCCTCGTTTTTCGCATCCAAAAGCAAGTACACCAAGTACGAATTTTGCCTTGTGCGAAACGTCTCTTTCAACACGGGCAGTTTGCTCGCCAACGTCTTGCGAGTGTTGGGAACATTTTGTGCCAACTGGTCTAACAAAAGCCGATGATATTCGTAAAAAAACTCTCGCAGCGGCTTAAATGCTTCGTCCATGAGGTTATTGATGATGGCATAACGGTTTTTATTGCTATCAAAAGCCCTCCAACCTGTCAACTCCGCACTCTCAAAAGTGGCTGATTGAGCCAACGAAACGATGTTTTCACACTGCTGAAAATAGGGCGTTCCACCCAAACGAGCATACGAATCCATATCAAAGCCGATAATCAACAGGCAATAGTAACTCAAAAGTGCCGACAAATTGTTGTCAAAGCCAGTCGGACGGTACTCCAAACGGTCAAATTCTTCGTACTTAAACGTAAATTTATCGTCCTTAAAATTCAAAATCGGCGAAAAATAATTCGTATTGTACACGGGGCGTTTGCTCTGGCAGGTCAACTCGCACGAAAAAACGTTATCCGCAACACTCGAAACCACAATAAACATACTGCAATCAATACGTTCCGAAGTGGCAAAAGTCAGATTCGTCCAACGCGTATTGTTCACAAAATCTTGTATCGCCTGCTGCAACGTGCTAAAAACCTGCTTGTTACTGCCCTGAATCTTGTCCGAATTGACCGTTACCGAACAATTTAACTCTTGTGCATTGCCGATACACGCCACGGCAACCAACCAACCTATCAAAATGATTTTTTTCACGGAATAATGCCTTTTACGTTGCCCGTTTGGGGGTTAAAAAAGATGTGTGGTAGTGCGTTTGGAGCAAACAATGATTGTGCCAAGGGCAACGCCACCCCGAATTGAGCCAACGGAACAGTCGTTTTGACGAATTGTTTGTCGCGGTACGTTACTTTTATATCCGCATGACCCGGCAGGTTATAGAACAACTGAGAGGGTTGCACACGCGGGTCTTTTTTGTCGCCATACGAGTAAGCCAAATCCTTGTTGATTTGCTGTTTGGTGATGGAAATGGCAAGGTTGATAGGCTCACCTTTTTTGTCGGCTTCTAACACGCCTGCATTTTCCGAAAACTTAGCAATAACCGCATTCTTTTGGGGTTCGGAAGGCGTGTAGGTAACTTGTTTGAAACGCCGAATCACTTTCCTTTTGCCCAGAAAAGCCTCCAATAAGATACGTTCTTGCCGCTCAAATTCTTGCAAGACAAGTTCCGTAGAGCGACCGTCCGAAGGCGAATGTTCCACTTCCCCACACAGCACATTCAACTTCATTTCGCGAATCTGCAACAGTTGTTTGCGTGCCTCTAAAGCCAAATTATCCAAGCCCATCGAATAAAAATTTTCACTAAACAACGGCAACACCACATTGCTCCAACTCTCCTCAGGCGTAGGGAAATTGCCATCGCTTATCCGACAATCGGCTGCCCACGTGTTCATCTTGGCAGTTGGCGAAACGGGCATAAAACTTTTATCCGTATTGTAGCCCGACAATAGACCGTCTTCGGTAAAGTTCAGGTATTGCAACGGTAACTCATTTTGTGCCACCACTTTAACAGGACGATTATAATCCAAACGGGTCGCAATATCCTGCTGAATCCCCACTAAATTGTAGTGTGTTTTCGTTTCTTGGATAGCGTCCACGTACAAAAATTCTTTGGCATACTTCGCAAAAATCCCTTTTTGCTCAATGATTTCATCGTATTCGATAGTAAAAACGAGGTCATTGGCAGGCATATAATAAATCACTGCGGGTTCATTTAACACAATTTCCGTCTGCGAAAACGCACCAAAACTCGCCATCAAAAGCCCGACAATACAGCCAATTTTCTTCATAACTTATTGATTTTTTCGCACCAAATAAATCATCGTTGGGAAATGGTCGCTATACCCGTTTTGATAAACGCCCGATTTATGCGTCCGCAACGGAACCCCTTTTTCGTCCCCCTCTTGCACGGTCAAAAACGGCTTATTAAAGATTTGCGACTTCCAATACGTCCATTTGCCGTCCTCCAACTGGGCATTCAGAAGCGGTTCGGAGATGATGATTTGGTCAAATAAATTCCACGTCCCTTGATAGCACAACGACCCCAACCCTTTATCCAAATGCAGCCACATCGTATTGAAAAAACCGTTTTTTTCGACCTCCTCACGCATTTTTCTTGCCCCAAGCACGTTGGCACAACTATGGTTAAACGGGTCGTCATTCATATCGCCCATGATGATGATTTTGGCATTATTTTCTTTGGTGTAAATTGAGTCGCAGATACGTTTGGTGAGCATCGCAGCCGTGTCCCGTGCAACCCGTGAAGCCAACTCGCCACGATACCGAGACGGCCAATGATTGACGATGAGGTGTATTTTTTCGGGATGACCTTCCAACAAATACCCCGAAACGAGCAACTGCAAACGCCCTTTCACCTCAGTGCCGTCCGCATAATGGGCAAAAAGTTTATACCCTTGCACGTTGGTTGGCTTGAAAAAATCGGGATTGTACAAAAGTCCCACGTCCAACCCACGCTCATCGGGTCCTTCCAACAAAATCGGCGAATAATTACGATTATACTTCTTTAATTCCTCCACAATGTCATTCAAACAATTCATGTTTTCCACTTCGCTCAACCCCACACAAACCGCTCCCCGAGCGTCATAATCCGTCCCCAACAACGAAATTGCATACGCCATATTGTGGATTTTATTACGATACTTTTCGGTATTCCACGCCTTGGCACTATCGGGCAGGTATTCGGCATCGTCCGCACCTTCGGCATGCAACGTATCAAAGACGTTTTCCAAGTTATAAAACGCAATACACTGCACTTGTTGCGTACTGGGTAACTCCTCATTTTGTGCCATCAAAAGGGGCATCGCAGAGGAACAACAAAATAATAACAAAAATATAATCTTCTTCATCGCACCATTTTTTACAAAGGTACTTTTATTTTTTTTATTCCCAAAAATTGCGTACTTTCGTCTTGTTATTTTATAATTTAATGTAATCATGTCTACTATTAACAAAGTAATTTTAATTGGTAACGTAGGAGCAGATCCAGAAGTACGCTACTTGGATCGTGGGATGGCGACAGCTAATTTTAAGGTTGCAACGACAGAACGAGGCTACGTAATGCAAAACGGAACACAAATACCAGACAGAACGGAGTGGCATAACATCGTCCTGTGGAGGAATTTGGCAGAATGGGCGGAAAAGTATGTCAAAAAAGGTATGAAACTCTACATTGAGGGCAAATTGCAGACACGCTCGTGGGAGAAAGATGGTATCCGAAAATCCAAAACAGAAATCGTGGCAGAAAACGTGCAGATTTTGTATCGTCCCGAATCGTGCCGCAACATCCGTGCAAACGAAGAGGCTGAACCGCAAGAAGTTACGGACGAACAAACAGACGACACCTTCGATTTTGAATTGAGTGCAGAATAAAAATAATCCGTCAAAAAATGAGAAGGGCTTTCAAAAAACGAAAGTCCTTTTTTTTGTTGCATATTTGAATAGGTACATTTTTTCAAACCGCCAAATTTTAGGGTAATTTTTCGGTTACAACCGAAAAAGATTCCGTTTTTTCTTCGGTTTCTATCTTAGTGGATAAAAAGAATGAGCATAAAACGACTGTTTTAGACATACCATTCAAAACAAACGAAAAGGGCTTTCAAAAGATGAAAGTCCTTTTTAAATAAGTAACTGAAATGTTTTTACAACGTATCCGTTCGTCGCAATAAATTATTAAATGGACTGTAAATTCGTTCTTGGAATGCCCAATCTTCTTCTGCGTACGATGGGTGATTAGATTGGATTACGGCAAGATTTTTTGACTTATAATAGTATAAACAAAAGCCACCCGCATACTCTTTATCTTCAATTTTGAGAGGTTCCTCGCCTGCACAATACTCTTTGGTTACAAAATTGAAAATATTTTTTCCTCCATCAAAGCACACGATAACGTTTGGGCTAAGAATGTCAATCTCTTCTATCAAAAACTTTTTATCACGTTCTAATGCCTCTTGCAATTCAGCCGAAGAAACATCTTTACCACCTGCCATTTTTTTAGTTTCAATCATTGCAAACGGCACGGTATTCCACGTTTTTTGCACTTCTCCATTCTCCATACGTTCATTGACATATTTGTCATTCACGCGTTTATCGGCTTGATTTTCCAATAAACCATAGAATGCTTTGGCTATGCGTTGCATAAATTGACCTTTGAGGTTACGAGCATCATCGCTTACCCTGAGGAGCGTGCGGAGGTCATAACCCCAGCCGTCGGGGCAATCTTTCACAAGGAACAGAATTCTTCTTTTTGACTTCTCCCATAATTCATCCACATTGATAGAGGTGTCTTCTTTCAATAAAAGTCCATCTTCACAGAACTTTTTTTGCTCTTCTTCACTATACGTCTTTTTCCATTTTTCAAAAAGACTATTCAATTTTTCATTATACATCATTTCACAAATTTTAATTGATTATTATTATTTTTTTACTTATTATTTTACTTTCTTAAATACCGAGGTTATTGAAAAGGAGGGACCATATTCACTGTCTTTGAAAAACTTTCTTGTTTCTTCAGACATTTTCAATTCTATTACTAAGCGTGTGTCAGTAAGTTCTGTGATAGAACTCGTATACTTCATCTGAATGCCCCACTCCTCATCATAATAATTATAATACTCCGCCAATATCTCTGGATATAAAAACTCTAAATTAATGTATTCCCAGCCTTCAAAGAGTGCATATATATCTTCCTCTTCATCCTCTTCTTCCTCAAAATTATACTTCAGCCACTGTTCACGAGTAGTAGTGTATTCTTCGACAGTACCATCTTCTTTATCTATCCTAAGATAACTTTTTTGCATACTAAGTGCTAAACCACCTTCTTTCGATACGCTCCAATTACCCGTTTCTTCAGAATAAGTTTTTTCAGGAACATATATCGACGTCCACCTCTCGTCTTTACTATTTGCACTGTATGTTTTATCTGCATTTAGCGTCAAAGACAATTTGAATTTATCTAAATCGCAAAATGTACCATCATTGTTATCTTTAGTCTCATATGCACGCCATTTATTTTTATCGCTATCATACTCAAAAAGGATTACGTAATAATAATTAAACTCACCCTTCTCATTAAAAGAAGAATCCACACAACTCACAAATTCCCATGTCCCCACAAGGTCTGCTTCGTTGATTTCAACGCTTTCGCCTGTGTCGGTTGTGTTGTCGATTTCGTCTCCTTTTTCTTCACAACCTGCAAAACACATCATCGTGCAAGCAATTAGTAAATAAAGATATTTTTTCATGTTGTTTTTTAGGCGGTTATATCCCATCGCCCCGTCGGTTTTTGTTATTATAAAATTTTAAAAATCTTTCTGCTCTCGTGGCTTTACAGTTCTTGTCCCATTGGAGAAAAACCTCTCTCTATACTGCCGTCTGCGGTTATTTTGGAAGAAAAAACGAAATATGAGCGTTCCTTTATCATCCTTGAGGCTGTGAGAAGATGCCTATACACCGATAAGTCACGCCCATAAAAAATTATGGACGTTTGCAGACTTATTATTGGTGTATCTTTAAAACTTCTCACATTCCAAGGATCCCAATAAATCGCAAACGCGAAATCAATATGTTTTGTGCCGAGAAATTCCTCAACACAATCGCAAAAGTATTACATTTTTTTCATATATGCAAAATTAAACGTATCTTTGCCAAGTTATGGCAATCATCAACATCGAAACGGCAACGGAGATTTGTTCGGCTTCATTGACGCAAAATGAGACCGTACTTGATTTGCATATCCAGCACGAAAAAGCAAATCACGCGGTTGTTTTGCCCGTTTTTGTGCAATCGATTCTGCAAAAAGCCCAGCAAAATACTATTCCGATTGAGGCAGTGGCTGTCAGTCAGGGTCCAGGCAGTTATACGGGGCTTCGAGTGGGTGTTTCGGTGGCAAAAGGGCTTTGTTTTGGCTTGGGTGTGCCACTTATTCCCGTTGATACGCTCCAAATCTTGTGTCTGCACGCTTTGAAATTTATCCAAAATCCTTCTTCTGATACGGTTTTGTGTCCGATGCTTGATGCACGAAGAATGGAGGTTTATACGGCTTTGTACAACTGTGATTTGCAGGTTTTGCAACCCACCGAAGCGAAAATCATTGATTCACAATCATTTAGCGAAGTTTTAGTCAATCGTCCCGTTTACTTTTTTGGCAATGGAGCCGAGAAATGCAAACCGCTTTTGCAGTCGCCCAACGCCCATTTTGTAGATGATATTTTTCTGTCTGCCGAGTTTATGGGAGCGTTGGCAATGCAAGCCAAGCCACTGCAAGATATGGCGTATTTTGAGCCGTTTTATTTGAAGGATTTTAATGCGATGCCCTCGCACGTCAAAGGATTGAAGGAATGAAAAAACAGGGACTGATAATCATATTATGTGCGGTTTTGTGCGGTTGTTCCACGCAACGGAACACGGCTTTGACCCGCTCCTATCACGGCTTAACCACGCATTATAACGTCTATTTTAACGGTCGCGAATCCTATCGTGCAGGACTGTTGAAAATCAACGAAAACAACGAAGACGATTATTCGACCATATTGCCCCTCTACCCCATCAGCAACCATCAAAATATCGGCGTTTGCAACACCGAAATGGATTTATCCATCGAAAAATGCCGCAAAAGTATCAAACTGCATTCCATCACCGTCAAACCGAAGCCCAACCCGAAAAAAGCCACCGACAAGAAGTATCAACTGTGGTTGCAACGCGAAGAATTTAACAATCAGATGGGCAAAGTGTGGATTATGCTGGGGGCTTCGGAGTTTTACAAAGGCGAGTTTGAGAGTTGCATCGGCACGTTTAATTATGTGATAAAACATTACGGCACCGACAAGGAGGTTATTGCACAAAGTCAGTTGTGGATAGCACGGGCGTACGGCGAATTGGGATGGCTTTACGATGCCGAAGAGATGCTCAAAAAAGTGAATCAAGACGACCTCGCCAATAAAAATGCCCATCTGTATAGTGCCATTTCGGCAGATATAAAGCTGAAAAGGCAAACGTATAGCGACGTCATTCCGCTCATCGAAAATGCCGTCAAAGGCGAGAAACGAGCGATTTATAAACCGCGTTTTTACTACGTTTTGGGGCAATTATACGTGCTTGAAAACAACAAAGATAAAGCCATCAAAAACTTCAAAAAAGTGCGTTCAACCCACCCACAAGACACCAAATTGGCGTTTAATACGAAATTGCAGTTGGCACAGTTGCAACAAAAACCGCAAAAAGCCATCAAAAAACTATCGCGAATGGGCAGAAATCCGAAGTATCAGGATAAATTGGACAAAATTTATGGCACGATTGCGAACATTTACCTCAACCAACAAGACACCAATCGGGCGATGGCATACTACCAATTAGCCATTGATTCGGCACGTTCCAGTTCGTTGGATAAGGGCGAGGTGCTGTTGCGATTGGCGAACTTGTGTTACGGCAGAAATGAGTTTGTGGAGGCGTATCCGTTGTACCAAGAGGCACAAACGATTTTTCCGATGGATAACCAAAATTATGCCCATATTGAACAACGCACGAGTATTTTGGACGAATTGGCCAACCCTTGGAAGACGTGGAAAATGCAAGATTCATTGCAACAAATCGCAAGTTATTCGCCTGAAAAACAACAAGATATAATCAACAACATCATCGCTCAGGTCAAAGCAAAAGACCGCAAAAAGAAAGAAAAACAAGAACGCGAAAAAAATCAATTAGTCCAACAACGCAACAATGAAATTCAGAAAACAGGCGGTTTGCCACGCGTCAATACGAGCAAAATGGTGGGTACGGTCGGCTCGCAAGAATGGTATTTTTATAACGATAATTTAATCAAAAACGGGAAAAATTTGTTTGCTGACACATGGGGCGAACGGGCTTTGGAAGACAACTGGCGACGAAAAGATAAAACGAACATACCCACTTGGGACGACAACGAAATGAACACACCAAACGACCTCGCAGACGATTCGCCACAAGATTTGCCCGAAGAGCAAGCCGACACGAGCGACACCGAAGAGTTCAAAGAAGAATACACGGTTGAGTACTACCAAAAACAGATTCCTAAAACGCCTGAGGAGCTGGCTCAATCCAACGCTATGTTGCGTGATGCGTTGTTTGACGTAATCATCATTTTGCACGATAAAGCCCATAATTACCCGCTTTCGGACGAGTTATTTGCACTCTTTTTGCA
>JAEELX010000006.1 GCA_016282955.1 Paludibacteraceae bacterium
AGGGTCAAAATTGGTCTGGGTAGTGGTTTGATAATGTTTGATATAGCCACTTATACGGTTTTGGGGTTGCGATTCAAAGGTCGGACTCTGGAAAGACTCTTGTGCAATCATCACCGTTGCGAAAAATTGGTCTTTGTACGCAATCCACTTGATATGTCCACTTTCGCGTTTATTTACTGCCTTGCTTTCGCTCAACGTTTCCATATCATTCCCCGAAAACATATACTGCAAGCGGGCATATCGCTCCTCAAATTTCCGCCCTTTTTCCTGCTGCGGAATATCTTGCACCCAAAGAATCGGAATATAGTTGATGTTTTGTGCCAAAGCCTCTTTTGTGTTGTGCGGAACGATTTGAAAATCAATCATATAATCGTTTTCTTTCATCGTATACACAAAGTCAATCCACGCCGTACTATCCAACGGCAAACGTGCAATACATTGGTACGGATTATCGGTTGCGACATAGTCAAAATAGGTTTTGTCGGTCTCAATACGATGATTATTTTTGGTGATAAACGTGTAACTTATCCTGTATTCATCGCCTTCGAAGAGGCACAACGGATTGATAGAATCGCCAAAACGCTGATAATTCTTCAACTCTGCTTTGTAGATTTTTCCGCCTTTGTTGCTAAACGTGAGCTTCAACACCTCATTTTCTAACACCTTAAACTCCTCTTGAGGCTGTGGCATACTCATTTGGATACTATCTTGGCGTTGTTGCTCTGCCTGTTTTTCCAATTCTGCCATCTGCAAATCCAACTGTTGCATATACGCAATAGAGTCGCGAATACGTGCTTGTTCAGCGATTTGTTCGGCACTTGGACGATTGATTAAATAAAAAGTTACTAAAACGATAGCTATTAAAACATAGCCGACTACTGAATTTCTATCCATTTATTTAGTTGATTTTATGAGATTTTCTGTTATATTTCGTGCCTCTTTATCAGAGTGCAAATAGTCTTCCAAGGTTGGTTTTTCTATCCACGTTGTTTGTTGCATGGTTTGTTGGATGGCATCGCTCATTTGATAAAACGTGCAACGATTTTCGATAAACGCACGGTTCACCACCTCATTGGCAGCATTGAGGATGCACGGCATATTTCCTCCTTTTTTGATGGCTTCAAACGCCAACTGCAAGCACGGGAAAGCCTCCTTGTCGGGTCGAGCAAACGACAAAGTCGCCATGTGTGCCAAATCCAACTCCTCCTGCTTACACGGCAAACGGTCGGGATACGTCAAAGCATACTGTATCGGCAGGTGCATATCGGGTACTCCCAACTGGGCTTTGATGGCTCCGTCAGCAAACTCCACAGCCGAATGAATGATGGATTGCGGATGTATCAAAATCTCTATCTTTGAAACCTCCACGCCGAACAACCACTTGGCTTCAATCATTTCAAACCCTTTGTTCATCAAAGTCGCCGAATCGATGGTTATCTTGTCGCCCATCTTCCAATTCGGATGCTGCAAAGCCTGTTGTGAAGACACTTTTGCGAGTTCCGCTTTGCTAAAACCCCGAAACGGTCCGCCACTTGCCGTAAGGATGATTTTTTTTATTTCATTATTTTCGCCTTGCAAACACTGAAAAATAGCCGAATGTTCGGAATCAATCGGCACAAGTTGGCTTTGATATTGCTTGCAAAGATTGGTTATCAACTCGCCTGCTACGACCAAGGTTTCTTTGTTGGCGAGAGCGATTTTCTTGCCTTTTTTGATGGCTTCAATGGTCGGAATCAAGCCCGCAAAACCGACAATGGACGAAACCACCACATCCACTTTGTCAGCCGCAACGCCTTCACACAAGCCAACCTCGCCACAAACAACTTTGATAGGCAAATCACGCAAGGCTTCGCACAACTCGTCGTAGTATGTTGGGTCAGCAATACAAACCACTTCGGGCAAAAATTCCCGTGCTTGCTCGCTGAGTTTTTTCACATTGCGTTGTGCCGAAAGCGAATACACTTTGTACAACTGCGGATACGAACGAACAACGTCTAATGTTTGGGTTCCAATGCTACCCGTTGAACCTAATATGGCGACTTGCTTTTGCATCAAAAGGCGATAACTTCTTCGGGATTAACGGGACGGATATTTTGCCAAAGTGAAAATTCTAACGGTTGTTTTGCGTTAGAAAAGCCTATGAGTTCGCCCATCTCCACACGCTCTCCCACTTGTTTAATCACCGAGGTAAGATTCCGATACACAGATACATACGAAGGGTGCATAATCGCCATGGAATATGTGGCATTCAACCCATAAGAAACATCAACAATAATCCCTCGATTGATGCTATAAACGTTCGCTTTATCGGCTGTTTCGAGCAAGATGTTATACACCTTATCCTTTTGCGAGTAATGCCGAATAATCGTACCAGTAACGGGCTTAAACAGGGTATGTACTGCGGATTGTTGCAACTCAAAAACGAGTATATTGTCGTGTTCTTTTGCTTCATATTGTGCCAAAAAATCCTCCGTAACTTCCTTCTTGGACTCCAATAATTGTGCTTGCATAATCAACTGCATTGAGTCTAGACTGATGACCGAATCTGCTTTAATATCAATATCGCCAGCCACAATTTTACGAATCGTTTCCAAGTATTGTTCTTGTAATTCCAACACTGTTGTGAGCGAATCCAACCGTTCCGACTCAGAAATTAACTGCCGATTAACCTCTTTGGATAAATTGGAGGAAAGATTACCCAGAGGCGTAAAATACACAAACAAAGAAAGAATACAAAAAATCACAATTCCAAACAACAAAATTATGAAAAATACGCCTATACGAGAAACATAGACGTATTTTTTCTCTGTCCAATCATGTTCATCAATAACTACCAGACGATACTTATAAAAAAGACGCTGGAGCCAAGACTTTTTTTTGTTGTGCATTGTATCCTTTATGTCCGTCATTTATTTTCCTAAAAGCTTTAATTCTTCTGCCAACGCAGCAAAACATTTTTTCAAACGGTCGTCTTCGACATAATCCTCTTCACCAGCCAGTTTGTAGATTTCTGCAGTAACAACAGGTTTATTGGTATAATCATAAACAGTAACCGTGCCGTACATGCGAATATACATCTTTCCCCATGCACTTGAACCATTTTTACGCTCTAATTTGTCGATTTTCACCACCACTTTTCCCCTCGTATTAGCGTTTGGATCTGCGGTCGCTTGAATCATATTTTTGTTTTTATGATTAAAAGCCTCGATAAAAGCCACATACGAGTCGTTCACGCGTTTTTCATAATCATTTCCGCAAAACTCTTTGTACTGACCATCATCTTCCCACATCGTTGCAGAATAATCCATTTCTACAAGCATTTGTTGGTCTTTTTGTGCAAACACACTCTGTAAATCTTTTGCTGTTCCTTCCGTCAGAGAAAGTTGCTTTTTTGCAAACATTACCACGCTACTACACATCAAAACCGAAAGACATACAATCCATTTTTTCATATTCTTAACAAATTTAATTTACAATTACTTCTCTAAAATAGTACAACCTTCGCAGGGTTTAAGTTGTTTGAAAAAGTCATTCCCTTTGTCGTCCACGAGGATAAATGCAGGGAAATCTTGCACTTCAATCTTCCAAATCGCTTCCATACCCAATTCGGGGTATTCCAAACACTCAATTGATTTGATATTATTTTGGGCTAAAATAGCCGCAGGACCGCCGATAGAACCCAAATAAAAACCGCCATACTTTTTGCAAGCGTCCGTAACTTGTTGCGTGCGATTTCCTTTAGCAAGCATCACCAACGAGCCACCGTGCGACTGGAACAAATCCACGTACGGGTCCATTCTTCCCGCTGTCGTCGGTCCCATACTACCGCAAGGCATACCTTGAGGGGTCTTGGCAGGACCTGCATAGTAAATCGGGTGATTTTTCAGGTATTCAGGCAAAGCCTCGCCTTTATCTAAACGCTCTTTAATCTTTGCGTGAGCAATGTCGCGTCCCACGATAATCGTTCCATTCAAACTCAAACGCGTACTCACAGGATACTTGCTCAACTCTTTACGCACGGCATCCATACCTTGATTCAAATCGATTTTAACGGCATTGCCTTCGCCCGCTTGACGCAACGATTCGGGAATCAAACTGCCTGGATTATCGTCCATTTTTTCAATCCAAATACCGTCTTTATTGATTTTGCATTTTATGTTTCTATCTGCCGAACAACTAACGCCCAAGCCAATCGGACAACTTGCACCGTGACGTGGCAAACGAATAATGCGAATGTCGTGTGCAAGGTATTTGCCACCAAATTGGGCACCCAAACCTATCTTATAAGCCTCTTGCAACACCTGTTTTTCCAACTCCACATCACGAAAAGCACGTCCACCATTGGAGCCCGTTGTTGGCAACGAATCGTAGTAATGCGTAGAAGCCAACTTCACGGTCAGCAGATTTTTTTCCGCCGAAGTACCACCAATCACGAACGCAATGTGATACGGAGGACACGCTGCCGTACCCAACGTCTTCATTTTTTCCACCAAAAATGGAACCAAGGTTTTGGGATTCAAAACCGCCTTTGTCTCTTGATACAAGTAGGATTTATTGGCAGACCCCCCCCCTTTTGTGACGCAAAGGAAATGATATTCCATGCCTTCAGTGGCTTCCAAATCAATCTGTGCAGGCAAGTTACACTTCGTATTCACCTCTTCGTACATCGTCAAGGGAGCATTTTGGCTGTAACGCAAATTTTCCTGCGTGTAGGTATTGAAAACGCCCTCGCTCAGAGCCTCCTCATCCGAAATTTCCTTATTTTTATCCCACGTCCACACTTGTTGCCCTTTTTCGCCATGAATAATCGCCGTACCTGTATCTTGGCACAAGGGTAACTGCCCTTTGGCACTCACTTCGGCATTGCGTAAGAAGGTCAGAGCAACATATTTGTCATTTTCGCTCGCTTCGGGGTCGCGTAAAATTTTGGCAACCTGCTCATTATGCGAACGGCGAAGCAAAAAACTCACGTCTCTGAAAGCCGTTTGAGCCATTTTCGTCAACCCTTCTTTCTCTATTTTCAAAATAGGTTTGCCTTCAAATTCACTCACCGACACATAGTCTTTGGTCAGCAAATAGTACTCGGTAGTGTCTTTCCCGAGTTGAAACATTTTTTCGTACTTAAAATCCATGACGTTTAATTTTGTTGTTTTGCAAAGTTAAAAAAAAAACATTACTTAACGAAAAAAATATGCGACTCAATTTATCAACATATTTGCATTATAATATTGTGCCTGTCCCGTTACTTCTTCGCCCACAAAATTGGGTTTAGTAAAAACGGCTGTTTCAGAGGGCAATTCAATTTCTGCAAGAATCAAGTTCTCGGGATGGTTTAAAAATTCATCCACTTCCCAGCAAAGATTTTTTTCTTCGGCAGGCACAATCCAACGCATTTTATGAATCACACCATCCAAACAAATTTGCAACAAATCCTTCGCATCGGCAACGTCAATCTCCTTTTCCCACTCAAAATGCGAAACCTCATTCCCCGATTTTATCGTCAAAAAAGCCTTATTTTCCTTGATTCTGACCCGAATGGTTCGCTGTGGGTCACGGCACAAATAACCCTGCCAAATCTCGTGATGCGAAGTTGCTAATTGCTTGAATGATAAATCTTTAACTAAAAATTTTCGTTCTATTTCTCTATTTTTCATTGCGTGCTTTACTCACTTGATTCACTAATTTTGCGATGCCGAAATACTGCACTCCGCTGTGGTACGTCAAACCGATTTCGCACGTGCGAGAATTGCTATAACCAACCGAAACGTGATGTTCGCGTATCTGTTTAGATAGCTTTCGCAAAGCCCATTCGTTCAGTTGTGGGTGCGTAAAACCTTTGTCGCCTGCAAACGCACAGCAACCAATCTCTTCTGGCACCAAGACTTCCCTCGCACACTTTTGTGCAACCCGCAACAACGACTTTTCAACCCCCATTTCACGCGTAGAACAAGTGATATGAACCGCCACAGAAGCGTCTAGCGGCGTAATCTTGAGTTCGTCCAACACAAACTTATCAATAAACTCGGCAGGCTCGTACAAACGCATTTTTTTAATCATTTTACGCATTCGGTGCAAACACGGGCTTTGGTCGCACAAAACAGGCCATTTTCCCTCTTCGCTCGCTATCCACAAGGCTTGCTCCAACTCTTGCGACTTTTTATCGGCTTCGTCGGGCATTCCTTTGCTCTCCCAAATGGTACCGCAACACAGTTGTTCCATGTTGGCAGGGAAAACAATCTCAAAATTCGCCTTGTTGAGCAACTCCACCATGTCGTTGATGAGCGATTTGCCTTTCGTTTTATCCTGCACACCCAAACGCTGATTGAGGCAACTTGGAAAATAAACCACTTTTTTCTGGTGCAACGCTGGCAACGGATGTTTTATTTCATAATCCAACGCCTCTTGTATCTCTGCCGACTTAACGGCACGAGGCATCGCGGGCGTCCACAGCGGGATTTTTCGACCCGACCCAACATGCAAGGCTTTCCCCGCAACACTCATCACCTTGTCGCCCAACAAACCGTGTGCAGCAGACGCTACATTCATGATTCCTTTTAGAGCCTTTCCAACCGTTGCAAAATGGTCTCCTGCCCACTGTCCAAGCCGTTTTCCTCGCTCCGACAACTCCCTTTCACGCACCAAATGGATATACTCGCCCGTGTTGATTTTCACAGGACAACTCATCGAACACAAACCGTCTCCAGCACACAAATCTTTGCCCATATAGCGGAAATCGGTTTCTAATTGCTGGGCTAACAACTTGGCTTCGTTATCGGCTGACCGTTCGGGCGAGCGTAACGAGGCTATTTCGCGTTGAATTACAATCCTTTGACGAGACGAAAAAGCAAAGCCGCAACTCACGCAGTTCACCTCACAAAAGCCACATTCGATACATCTATCAATCAGCGGATGCACCTTCGGAAGCGGTTTGATATGCTTCAAATGACTATTTTCGTCTTCGGTAAAAATCACGCCCGGATTGAGCATATTATTCGGGTCAAACAGCGTCTTGACGGCTTTCATAACCTCGTACGCCTCTTTCCCCCACTCTCGCTCCACAAACGGTGCCATATTTCGCCCTGTTCCGTGCTCGGCTTTGAGGCTTCCGTGATACTCATCAACCACCAAATCCACCACCGCTTGAATCATTCCATCGTACTGTTTGATGGCTTCGGGCGTATCAAAACGTTGATTGAGGATGAAATGGTAATTACCTTCCAAAGCGTGTCCATAAATAACCGCATCGCCATAACCATTTTCTTGCAACAACTCCTGCAAATCCAACGTTGCCTCGGTCAAATTTTCTATCGGGAAAGCCACGTCTTCAATCAAACAAGTCGTGCCAATCGGTCGCGTAGCCCCTACCGCAGGGAAAATGCCACTTCGCATCGCCCAGTATTTATGCACCAAATCGGGGTCAGAAGTAAAACCTTTAACGCCTATTTTTTTCTTTTTCGCTTCCAACTCTTGCTCATCAACCCCATCAATGCGAATCAGCACAGCCGCAGCGTCTTCGGGTTGGTTTTGCAACTCTGGGAAGTCCTTTTCAACCACTCGCATCGCCTTACGGTCAAAAAATTCTGCAGCCGAAAGCACCTCCGTTTTTCGCATCGTAATGATCGCTTCGCACGCTTCTTTGGTGGTTGGGAAAAGCAACAAAGCCGAAGCCGAATGGGACATCAAAACGCCCGTTTTCATTCGAACCCGGGTCATAAAAGCCAACGTCCCCTCGCTCCCTACCAGCAAATGAGCGATGATGTCAAACGGGTCGTTAAACTCAATGAAAGGCAGGATATTAAGTCCCGTTACGTTTTTGATGGCGTATTTTTTTTGAATCCAATCACATAGCGGCTTATTTTTGCGAATTTGATATTTTAAGTCCTCTATTTTGCGAATAAACGTGGAATGCGAAAGGCGAAAATCGGACTTACTACGCTCGTCTGCCGTATCCAAAACCGTCCCATCTGCCAAAATAATACGGACACTTTTGAGCATTCGGTGGCTATTGGCGTGCACACCACAGCACATTCCAGACGCATTATTGCCCACTATTCCACCCAACATCGCACTTTTTATGCTCGCTGGGTCGGGCGTAAAATAACGTCCATACGGTTGCAAAATCTCGTTAATTCGTTGTCCAATGATGCCTGGCTGAGCGTCAATATAAACGTCATCGCCATCGTTCACCACCTCAATATCTTCCCATTTTTTGCCACACACCATCAGCAACCCATCGCCTGTCGTTTGCCCACTCAAACTCGTACCAGCCGCACGAAAAGTAATATGTTTGTTTTCTTTGTTGGCTCGCTGAAAAACCTCAATAACCTCTTTTTCATCTGCAGGCATCAGCACTTCTTGCGGTATCAAACGGTAAAAACTCGCATCTGTCCCCCAAGCCAATCTATCAATGTAACGTTTCATCCAAAATTTGTTTAATTCTATTTTTGACAAAGGTACAATAAAAAAAATGGAAAATCATTCATTTGCATAAAAAAATTTGCAAAATTCAAAAGTCCCCAAAATACACGTTATACCAAAAATTAAGGGCTAACAGCGGAAAATTGAGACGATTTTTTTATAATTTTATTTTATTGAATATCAACAAAATACAATTATTTTTAAAAGTTTTTAATCTTTATTTGATGATATTTTTTTTTTTGCTAACTTCGTATAAAAAATGATAATGATGTAAAAAATGAAAGAAAAAATTGAACAATGGGCGTACGGCGAGTTAGGTACGACAATTTGGGAGAAAAAATATCGCCAAAACAATGAAACATTTAGTGAATGGCTTGACCGCCTGAGTATCGGACACAAAGAAGTACGTCAACTAATTTTAGAGCGGAAATTCCTACCGGCAGGACGGATTTTATCCAATTTGAACAACAAGTCCCAACGGAAAGTTACATATTCCAACTGCTACGTGATTGCTCCACCAGAGGATAACTTGGTTTCCATCTTTGATTGTGCGGGCAAATTGGCACAGACCTACGCTTACGGAGGTGGTTGTGGCGTTGATTTGAGCGAACTCAGACCGAACGGATCGGTTGTAAATAATGCCAGCAAAACAAGTAGTGGCTCGGTTTCGTTTATGGATTTATATTCACAAGTTACGAATACCATCTCGCAAAACGGTCGACGTGGGGCGTTGATGATTTCGCTGGACGTTCGGCATCCCGATGCTGGCGAGTTTGTGAATAGTAAAGCCAACACCGACAAAATCAACTATGCTAACATCTCCATTCGGGTAAATAACGATTTTATGACTGCCGTTGAAAAGGATTTGGATTTTATCCAAAAGTATCCTTGCGACATGGTGGTGGATGCAAAAGAGGCAAAAAAAATGGATTATGATATATTGTATCCGTACAACGATGGTTATATCAAAAAAATCCGTGCCAAACAGCTTTTTCAAACGTTAGTACATAATAATTGGGCTTTTGCAGAACCGGGTATATTATATTGGGACAAGATTGAACAATATAATATGCTCAATAACAATAAAAAATTCAAGTATAGTGGCGTCAATCCGTGTGCAGAAGAGCCTCTACCATCGGGTGGAAGTTGCCTGCTCGGCTCTATCAACTTGGCAGAATTTGTTGTAAATCATCAAGTTAGATTTGACAACTTGGCGATGGCTGTTCGGGCAGTAGTTTGCTATTTAAATGATGTGTTGGACTTAGGTCTGCCACTTCACCCACTCAAAGAGCAGCAAGAATCCGTAAAAAAATGGCGACAGATAGGTTTAGGCACGATGGGACTTGCCGATATGCTTATCAAATTGGGCATCACGTATGGCAGCAAAGAGAGTATCGCTGTGATTGAAGAAGTGTACGCATGTATTGCTAAAACGGCGGTTGAGACATCGTTGGAGTTGGCAAAAGAGAAAGGGGCTTTCCCAGAGTTTTCGCCCAACCTTACCGAATCTTCGTTTATCAAAAACCTCAATTTACCTGCTTCGACCATCCAAGAAATCAAAAAATACGGCTTACGCAATAGTCAGTTGCTCACGTGTGCTCCAACCGGCAGTATCGCGACTATGTTGGGCGTTTCGACGGGCGTGGAACCCATTTTTGCGATGTCGTACACCCGAACCACCAAATCATTGAAGGGTAAAGAGGAGGATTTTCAAGTATTTACGCCTATTGCCGAGCAATTTAAGGCAGAACATCCGAACCAACCGTTGCCCGACTATTTCGTAGATTCAAGCCAGATTAACTACAACGACCGCATTGATATTCAGGCAACGTTGCAAAAATATATCGACGCTTCCATCTCTTCCACCATCAATCTTCCCGAAGAAACGACCGAAGAAGATGTGTACAATATCTATTTTAATGCGTGGAAAAAAGGGCTCAAAGGCGTTACGATTTTCCGCAGTGGATGCGAACGCGATGCCATTTTGACGGTGGGCAAGAAAGCCGTCAATACTTGTATGTTTGACTCCATCATTCCACCGACTCGCGATGACTTGGGCGATGTGCTGGTGGGTTACTCGTTCAAGAAAAAAACGGCTTGTGGCTCGCTTTACATCACCATCAACGTGGATAGTAGCGGACATATTGTGGAAATTTTCACCAACACTTCCAAACACGGCACTTGCCAAGCCAACCTCAACGGACAAACGCGTATGACCTCGTTGGCGTTGCGGGCTGGTATCAAGGTGGACGAAGTAATTGACCAACTACAAGGGATTCGTTGCTCTTCGTGCGTTCGGGCAAAGGCGAAAGGCGAAAAAATTGACGGTATCAGTTGCCCCGATATTCTCGGAACGTGCATTGAAACGCTACAACACATGGTTGACGGACACAATCCGTTCATTGGACGAACACCCTTGCAACCCATAGAAACAACGCATACTGACAATGGTTTAGAGTGCCCCTCGTGCCATAAAAAGACGCTCCAAGCGGAAGGTGGATGTTTCATTTGTACGTCTTGTGGCTACTCAAAATGCGAATAACAAGCGATGATTACACGAAAAATCCGCATTAAACTGCTTACCGAAGGCTGCGAGCCCGTTGTGCATGAAAACGGCAACGCGTATGATTTGGTTTCGGCTCAAACGATAGCATTACACCAACCGTCTGTTGATGGGGCTAAATGCACTTTTGAAGCCCAACTTATTCCGCTGGGATTGGCGATGGAGTTGCCCAAAGGTTGCATTGCCAACGTGCGTCCGCGTAGTTCTACCTACAAGAAATGGGGTGTGCTGATGGCTAACTCGGTCGGACTGATTGATGAGACTTACTGTGGCGATAGTGATGAATGGAAAATGAGCGTTGTTGCCTTCAAAGATGCCACTATACAGAAAGGTGATCGGATTTGTCAATTTGAAATTATGCCTGCACAAACCGCCACGCTTTGGCAAAAGATTTTGTGGTTACTAACGGATAAATATGAATTTGTCGCCGTGGATAGCCTCAATCATGATGCACGAGGTGGCTTTGGCGAAGGAACCGATAAAAAATAATATCATGAAACTAATACAACCCTCTTTTGAGATTTGGCAACAAGAAAACTTGCCTTTCTCGCTATCGCAAAGCGAACAATCGCCCGAAATACGGCACCAAATCCTTGCTTCTATCTTCAAACACATCGAACGTTGTGGCAGGATTTGCTATTTGTCGCACAGTGATATAACCGACCAAAGTGCTCAGGAGTTCGTGCAACGCATGATAAACAGCAAACATTTTTCGGTTTTGGAGCACGGAACGGTTTATTTGGCGATTCCATACGAGCAGTTGGACGAAGCAACATTGCAAAAGACATACGGGAAAAATATCTGGTGCAGTTGCTGTTTAAACGAGGCAAAAACGCATTGGTACATAACGACCAACTACCGCGTAATGCTCGAAAATCAGTGGCTTGATAATGTGGAAAAATACCTTTGTATGCCGACCAAAAAGCACCATTTGCGGATGTCGGTGCATCTGACGACCAATAGGCAGGTTACGCACGAGTTGGTGCGGGCAAGGTTGATGAGTTTCAGCCAAGAAAGCACACGCTACTGCAACTATTCCAAAGATAAGTTCAATAACGAGTTGACCTTCGTAGAACCGCTGCAACAGAGCGACATCGCCTTGCAAACCCTGCAACACATCGAGGAGAGTTATGTTCGCCTCACGATGCAAGACGGTTGGACTGCCCAAGAAGCCGCAGCGATACTCCCCAACACGCTCAAAGCCGAAATCGTGGTGTCGGGATTCATCAAAGATTGGTCGTATTTGTTTGATTTACGTGTCAAAGGCACTACAGGAAAGCCCCATCCGATGATGGTTAAGACATTGGAACCCGTGTACGAAGAGTTTGTGAAGCGTGGGTTGGTGGAAAAATGATGAGAGAATTGTGCATATCTATTTGTTTAGCATCATCAAATTATATCTTCAAATTCGAAGAGAAAATAGGTTATCCAAATTGCCAATGATTTCGTTGCTTTAACCATAGCCCCATAATAGGATCGGATAAGAAGAGACCTTGGTCGGTAGAAACAATAAAATCGCGTTCGATCATCATCTTTTTCATCTTGGCGATATTGGATTTTGTGCCTAATTGGTATTTGGTTAGCACGGCTTGTGATGTCCATTGCGTATGTTGCCCATCTACAATCGCCCTGAGCATATTGAGTTGGAAGGAGGTTAGGTTGCCCGTCTGCTCCATGAATAGTGGCGTACATTGAATCAGCAAATCATTGATGCCCGCTTGTAGGCTTTGCTCGTTTACTTCGTCGGTTGTATTCAGCATCACGTTCCACGCTAATTGCTGTACGTAAGACGATTGATTACCCACCGTGTCGCAAATGCGGCGTACATATGCGGAATCAATTGTAAGAGCTTTTTGTGAAAATTTAGATTGTATAAATGGAATCCAATCTTCTGTGGAGATGGGTTGCAAGTAGTTTGGTTCACCAAATTGGTAAAAAGGCATGCGTTTATTTTGAAATAACTGATTCATCATGTGCTGACGGCTCCCAAATAGGCAATAAGAAGCATGTTTTTGATGTTGCCATACGCCTCGCATACGCTTCTGTATAGTTAAACTATCTTGCCACTCGCCCACTTGCTGGAACTCGTCAATGCACACCACAATATGCTTGCCAATACGTTCTGCCATGCGTTCGGGTAATGATAGGATTTCTTCGGGCGAATACTCTTTTGGCGTTATGCCCAACGAAAAGGAGTATTCGGTGCTTGGGTCGGGATTGATGGCAATTTTAGGCGATATGCGGGTTAGAAATTGGCGAATGTTGTCCAAAACGTGTTCTATTTTTGTTCCCGTTTGTGCCATCATCGCCTCTGCAAACTTATTGTAGAAGTCATATTCCGAACGGCAATCGTAAATATCCATGTACACGATTTGCAACCTCTCTTTGTCTACCACTTGTGCCACATGCTTAACGAGAGACGTTTTGCCCATACGACGTGGTGAGATGAGAATGACATTCAATCCGTTTTCAAAATTCATTTTCAAACGATGGGTTTCTTGTTTTCGGTCGGTGAAATTTTCCCCTTCAACCGAAACACCATACAAAAAAGCGGGTGTTGTTGCTTGGCTCATAACTGTAATTTTATAATGTTTACCAATCGGTGGTCCACTACTTGGTGAACTTTTAATCGCAACGAAAATAGTAAAATGAGTTGGATTGTGCAAATAAAAATGATTTTTGAGCAATAATAAGAGTATTCAATAGGTATAAAAAAGCAAATTATAAACTGTATAACTAATGTCCCAACTTCTCGCTGATAGCATAAAAAACTGCCGTAGTGCGTCGGCAAATAGTAACCAAAAACACAATATATTTTTGCAATAAATGAAAAAAATGTACATTTGTCAAATGATTTTTAGGTTCGTTTTTGAGTATGATACAATCAATGACAGGGTACGGAAAAGCAACGTGTGTAATTGGCAACAAACAATGCGTTATTGAAATCAAAGGACTTAACTCCAAAGGGTTGGATTTGACGGTTAAGGTGCCTAATTTGTTGCGAAATAAAGAATTGGAATTGCGAAATCTATTGGTGCATAGGTTGGAACGTGGCAAGGTGGATTTTGTGGTAACCTTTACTGCCGACAATCCGCTCAATGACGACCTGCCAACCATCAACGAAACGGCTTTTGAATACTATTTTCAGCAAGTAAGCAACTTACACACCCAACATCATTTCAGCACTCCCCTATCCATTGAAGTCATTTTGAGCCTGCCAAACGTGTTGCAAAGCAAGGATATGCAGACCTTGCAAGACGAAGAATATGCCCAAATTGTGCAAGCAACCGACGAAGCGATTGAGCATTTTATTGACTTTCGCAAGCAAGACGGCAAGCAAATCGAAGCTATGTTTTGCAAGAGTTTGAACGCTATACAAGACCTTTTAGCCCAAATTGAACCCTACGAAAAAGATAGAGTTGCCAAAATTAAGGCACGTATTTGGAGCAATTTGGAGGAGTTGCAAGCCAAAGACAATTTGCCCATTGATACCAATCGCCTCGAACAAGAGATGATTTATTACCTTGAAAAATTGGACATCTCGGAGGAAAAAGTCCGCTTAAAAAGCCATATTGACTATTTTTTTCAGACGCTCAACGATGCAAAAACAAGTGCCATCGGCAAGAAATTAGGCTTTATTGCCCAAGAAATGGGACGCGAAATCAACACGTTAGGAAGCAAGAGCAACCAAAGCGAAATGCAGATTATCGTGGTGCAGATGAAGGATATTTTGGAACAAATTAAGGAACAAGTTTTAAACGTTTTTTAGTATGATTTTTATTTTTGCGGCACCATCGGGCTCGGGCAAATCCACCCTTATCAACTACCTCCTACAGCAGTACAACGACTTGGAGTTTTCCATTTCTGCTACCACACGTCCCCCGCGTGGCAAAGAGCAAAACGGCAAAGAATACTACTTTATTTCGCCCGAAGAGTTTGAAAAAATGATTGCAGACGACCAACTCATTGAGTGGGAAAAGGTGTACGAAAACACGTATTACGGCACGCCCAAGAGCGAAATTGAGCGAATCGAAAAAAATAACCATCACATCATTTTTGATTTGGACGTATACGGTGCGATTCACCTCAAACAGATTTTTGGCGACAAAGCCCACACGTTTTTTATCAGTCCACCGAGCGTGACAGAGTTGCAACGAAGGTTGGAAAAACGTGCGACCGACTCACCGCAAAAAATCGCCGAACGGGTCGCAAAAGCCGAAATAGAACTGCAAAAAGCCGAGTTTTTTGACGAAATTATTGTCAATGACGATTTAGAAAAAGCAAAACAACAATTAAAACAATCAATAGATAAATTTATACGAAATGAAAGCGTTAACAAGTAAAGAAATACGCAAAAGTTTTTTAGATTTTTTTGCTCAAAAAGGGCATACAGTCGTTCCATCCGCACCGTTGGTTATTAAGGAAGACCCAACGCTGATGTTCACCAACGCGGGAATGAACCAGTTTAAGAACATCATTTTGGGCAACGACCCCGTGAAGCAAAAACGGCTGTGTGATGTGCAAAAATGCCTTCGCGTGAGCGGGAAACACAACGATTTGGAAGAAGTGGGACACGACACGTACCACCATACGAT
>JAEELX010000049.1 GCA_016282955.1 Paludibacteraceae bacterium
AAAGAAGAAACAAACGGCTATAATTCTGTTTCGACCTCTTTCTTGTCTGTTAAAGGCTTGGCGTTAAATTCTTCGATAGGCTTTATTTATCAACCTGTGCGTTTTATGCGAATCGGTATGTCGTACCAAACACCTTCTGTTACAGAGCTTCGTTTAACTACCTACGGCGATATGACTTCAAGTTTTCAGACCAAGCAAGTTTTAACCCCCGAAGATGGTCCTGCAACCTACTCCGACCTTGTCTTTCCGTATCGTTTGACTGCTGGAGTGGCTTTCTTATGTGGTAAAAAGGGATTGATGAGTTTTGAATACGATTATGAGAATTGGAAAGAATTAAGTGCAACGCATTCGTTGAAAGTGGGCTTGGAATATGTCGCTCATGATTACTTGTTTTTCAATCTGGGCGGTGCTTACGAGAGTTATTTTTTGAATCATGAACCGACTTATATTTTTAGCGAAACCACAACCCGCACAGACCCAGATTATCGTAATTTGAAATATCGCTACTATTTAAGCGGTGGAGTTGGCTATCGTGGTAGCACTTTTATTGCACAAGTAGCGTATCAATATATGAATAAAGAAACCAATTTTTATGCCAATGAGTTACAAGTCGATCCGTTTCAAATGTGTTCAAGAGCGCATCGAGTAGTATTTACGTTAGGTTGGCATACAAACAGATAAATGATGGTGTTGTATTGTTTCGGACCGGGAAACTCGACAGTAAAATTTAAAATACCGAGGTCACTGGTAAGTTAATGGCGTGCCAACAAGGTTTGCGATGACGTGGTGCAAAATCAAAGAGCGAACGTATATTGTTGGATTACAAAGATTTATCAAACTTCAAATCCTTTCTTAATAAGGAGTTTTTCCGAGTACAACAATGCAACACTTTTTTTATTGAAAAATTATTATCTTTGCAGGATAAAAAACGAGAAAAAATTAATTTTAATATATGGCAAATAATAAAAAATCTTCCCAACCAGAAGCGTTGGAGAACGTACAAGAGGTAGTTTCCACGAATATCAGGTGGATTGAAAAGTATCAAAATGTGATTTCTTACGGTGTTTTGGGCATGCTGGCAGTTGTTGTGGCTGTTTTTGCAATCATCAATTATGTCATCAAACCCAAATCGGTTGAATTGAACGATGAAATTGCGTATGCAGCCTTTTATTTTGCACAAGGCGATTACGAAAGAGCACTGAACGGTGACGAGGCGGATTGCATTGGTTTTGCAGAAATTGCTGAAGGAAATACGCTCTATCAAGCAGGAAAATTAGCATCGTTGTATGCTGGAATCTGTTGCTATCATTTGGGACAATACGATGAAGCAATTGATTATTTGAAGAATTTTTCGGCTAAAGATGTGAACATCGGCGATTTGGCGAAGCAATTTTTGGGCGATGCATACGTGCAAACCGAGCAATACGAAGAAGCAATCAAGGCTTTCAAGGCAGCAGCAAGTCGTGGCAACGAAATCATTGCACCTGCAAGTCTCAAAAAAGCGGGCTTGGTTTATTTGGAATTAGACGACAAAAAAGAGGCGGAGCGTATGTTTACGCAAATCAAAGAGAATTATATGACTTCGCGTGAGGCACAAGATATTGATAAATACATTGCATTAACAAAATAAATCATGTCTCTCGATAATTCATCGCTTTATCAACCTTTTGACATAGAACACGTCAAGGATAAGCACTTTGCAATTGTTGTTTCGGCTTGGAACAGCGAAATTACGGAAGCCATGTTGCAAGGGGCTATGGATACGTTTGTGGAGCACGGAGTGGTGCGTGAAAATATCCTCATTTATCGTGTTCCAGGCACTGTGGAGTTGACTTATGCGGCCTCGCGTATTCTAAAAAGCAAGAAAGATATTTCGGCTATCGTGGTGATTGGTTGCGTGATTAAAGGCGATACGCCCCATTTTGACTATGTCTGTCAATCGGTTACGCAAGGCATCACGACACTGAATGTGCAAGGCGAAATTCCTGTGATTTTTTCGGTTGTAACCACACTGAATATTGAGCAAGCACGTGACCGAGCAGGCGGAAAAGTGGGTAACAAAGGGTCGGAAGGAGCATTGACAGCGATGCAAATGGCGTGTTTAGTTTTTGGAAATACAACCAACTAAAAGTCGCATTTGGCAGATTTTTGGGAGAGCAAATGGTTAAACCCACCAATGATAGCATGGAAGGCGATAGTAGGAATAGCAATGCGTTGTACGGTGAGATTCATTTTGAAAAGTGTCAAAGCACAACCAATGTTATCCAAAAATCGCTGAAATAATGCAATCGGTGTGATTATAAAAAAGATCTAATTATGGCATTGTATCCGTTACGATTTATTCCGTTGGAGCAGAAAAAAATGTGGGGCAAAGAATCCTGGCAAATATCGGGCATGGAAGGGAATTGTTCGGTCATTGCAAATGGTTTTTTGAAGGGTAACGACCTCAACGAAGTGATTGAAATTTATATGGATGAAATCCTCGGCAGTAAGGTGTATGACCAATGGGGAGTATATTTTCCGCTACTTTTTAAGTTTATTCAAGCCGATGATGACCTCAGTTTGCAAGTCCACCCAAATGATGAACAGGCCTACGAAGCCCATCAGCAGTTGGGTAAAGCCGAGATGTGGTATGTTACGGAGGCGAAAAAAGGGGCTTTTGTGCGGTTGGGATTCGTGGAAGCAACCGACCATAACGAGATACATGAGGTGTTACACCATGGCGACTTAACCCAATATGTCAATGTGTTTGAGGCGAAAAAAGGCGATGTATTTTTTATCCCTGCGGGTTTGATTCATTCGTTGGGTAAAGGCACGACTGTTGCCGAAATACAGGAGGCTTCGGATTTAACCTACCGTCTGTACGACTTTAATCGGGTGGATTCGGAAGGTAACAAACGCGAATTGCATATCCACGAGGGTTTGGAAGTGTGCGATTTTCGGAAATACTCCAATCCGTATGTGCAATACGAAAATAAGCCGAATGAACCCGTAACGTTGATGTCGGATAATCACTTTATAACCAACAAGTTAAGTATCAACAAAACCATTGAACGCGATTATTCGGATATTGATTCGTTTGTGGCGTATATGTGTGTGGAGGGCAGTTGTACGATTACTGCTGACGATGCGGAACCTGTTGTAATTCAACAAAATGAGAGCGTTTTAATTCCTGCTTGCTTGGAGCGTGTTTCTATTTCAACACCAACTAATGCCACGATTTTAGAGACATATTTGCCGTAAAATCGTGCTTATTTTCCACCATTTAACAACTTGTAAAACTTCGGAAACAACTTTTTCAACACAATGCCTAACCCCAAAGCGATGCTCACACAGAGTATCACATCACCGAAAAACTGAACTAATATCCAAGCATCGTGCATAGGAATCAGTTGGGCACAAATTTTCCGTATCGGTTGCAAGATGAATGGCGTATGTATTGCATAAATCCAAAAAGAAAAGCCCGAAAGATAGGAAAGTTTTTCAAAAAGTTTTTCTTGTTTACAAGCAACGCCCGCGATTTTTATGGCAAGGCAAATAGTAAAAAGCAAATTAAACCAATTGATTAAATCGTTATCAATCAATGAATTCATATTTGTATACACCATCAGCACAAACGAAATCATATAAGCGGCAATAAAATCACGCCAGCGAATCGCATCAAGCCATTCAATGATTTTGCCGATATTTTTCACCGCATAATAACCCAGCGAAAAATAGAACAAAGCACCCGTTAAACCGTATGGAATAGCAATAATATGCAACATTTCAGCAACATAGAGTGCAGTTGTAAACATAAAAAATGCCATCGGAAATTTCCCTGCACAGTATTTTATCAACGGAGAAATCAACATCATTATCATTAAATTTCGCAGATACCAAAACTGAAACACAAGCGGATTGCCACCACTTTTATCCCAAAATGCAGATAAAAAGTCGGATATACTCCAATCCCTGATGATTCTTTCGGGGAGTACACTAAAATACGGTTTTGAAAACTCGAAACTCTGCCCAATATAGTATATCAAAATGGTCAAAAAAATCCATAAACAATAAGGAATGACAAGCCTTTTGAATTTGGTGCGGATGGTTACCACGAAAGGATTGGGTTTGGCAAAAAATAAATAACCCGATATGATGAAAAATGTTGGAACAGCAATTCCGCCCCAATAGATAGAAAAAGTATCATTGATTATCTGAATCCAAAGAGGCATTGCTACGACGAAATCGCCATCGGTAAGATGGATTGCCATGTTCATATTACTATGAATGAAAACGACCAAAACGACCAAAACGAAACGTAAAGCACTAATTCGCTTGGAAAATTCGGGGTCGATATTTCCTCTCAAATAGCCAGTATTTTCGCCACTTGTTGCTATAGGAGAATGGTCTTTATCAATCATACAAAGTTTTCGTATAAATTTTGGTTTGTAAGTCGTTGCAAAAGTAATGAAAATTTCAATAAGGGCAAAAGAGTTTGACAGGTTAAAAAAAAATCATCAAAAAAAAATGTTATGGTAAGCGAAAATTTATTAACTTCGCACAGATAAAATCGTGCCAACTGAAAGTTGACCGATTGCAAAAAATTGTAGATAGTTATTACAAAAATGTATGTGAATAAGAAGTGGTTAAAAGATTGATTTTCAATATAGTACTATTGCTTATTGTGGGGAGTAGTTTTGCAAAGACGTATGTCGGACGCGTGACGGACATCAAAGGCGTGCCGATTGGCTATGCGACCGTGTATCCAACCGATGATATTTATTTAGGTACGGCGACCAACGATGATGGCGTTTTTAGCATCACAACGGAGGAAAATCTACAAGGGAAGATGGTGATTTCGTTTCTTGGTTATGAGAAAAAAGAGGTGGATATGGTGCATTTTTCGGGGGATACGTTGCAAATCACACTCCAAGAACAACCCATCGAATTAGACCAGATGGTCGTCTCAGCCAAACCTGCCAAGCAAAAAAACAAACGCAAAAAAATAGCCAACTTGCTCTATTTGGTCTATAATCAGATGCAAAAAGACTTCAGCAAAGCTCCTGTGCGGTATGAAATAACGAGCAACGCACGAATGGATGCAAGTGGTAAGCCGTGGGGAATGGAGCAGATGATTGCGTCTGTCGTTTTTATGCCCGAAGCACGCCGAAACAACCGCGATTCCATCCAGTTCCAAGCCAAGCAATGTAAGCGTTTTTTGCAACAAACCATACGCGAAAGAGCGGATACGATACTCAATAGGGACTTTTTAGCCAAAGGCGATAGACGATTTGCCATTGGGGTTGATTCGGGAATTTTGGTGCATCAATCCTTTTTTGAAGTGGGAAATGTGCCGCGTCTTTTTGAAGAACATATGAATGACATAAAGCATTGGTCGGTGTCGAAAGAGAGCGAACAGCAATTTGTGCTGACCCATACAATCAAAAAAAATTATATCGGCATTTTTGCTTACGAACTCAAACATAACTTCATCATCAACTCCAACACCTACTCTATTGAGCGTTTTTCGGAGATTGGGAACGTAAAAATGCACATTCCGTTTGGCTATAAAGTATCGGGGAATGACTTGTTAATCCTCAATTTGCTGAACCTCTCGGAAAAAGAAATTGAAAAATTTCGCCTTCGTAAAGCCAATGTTTCCGTGTCGCTCAATGAGATTTTTCAAAGAAAAGACGGGCATTTGTATTGGTTAGAAAAAAATATTATAGGGAATGGACGCGTGATTGGCACAAAAAATGTGGAAATACCACTAAAAGTGTCGGGAACGCAGTACGTTGTTTCATTGCAAACCAAAAATTTTGAGTACATCCCGCCTCATAAACAAACCAAACAAATAAAACGAACAATTGTACCGATTTATTAAAGACAAGATATTATGAAAAAAGAAATTACTACGATTCTTGCGATATGTGTTTTTTTAGGATTATGCGTGTGGGCAATAACCAAACAGAAAAATCCTTATCACTACAATGCTGGGCATGTTTTTGGTACCTACTACAATATCCGCTACCAGACGCCTTCTGACTTGGAAAAAGGGATTTTAAAACAACTCGAAAAAATAGATAAATCGCTTTCGATTTACAACAACCAATCGATTATTTATAAAATCAACAATAACATCGCTGTTACGACCGATTCGCTCTTTGAATTGATGTATAACGAGGCACGAAGCATCTATGAAAAGTCGAATCATGCGTTTGACATCACGGTGGCACCCGTTGTGAATGCGTGGGGCTTTGGTACGGGCGAAAAACAAATGAAAGTTTCGCCCCAACACTTGGATTCGTTGCGAATGCTTATTGGAATGGATAAAATTCAGTTGCAAAACCACCAAATCATCAAGGAAAATCCAGCGATTTTATTGGACGCAAACGCTATTGCCAAAGGGCTTGCGTGCGATATTGTGGCAGAATTTTTGCGAAAAAATCAATGTAAAAACTTCTTGATAGACATCGGTGGCGAGGTTGTGACGCAAGGTGTGAATAGTAGCGAACAGGCGTGGAAAATCGGCATCACGAAACCCTATGACGACATAACGGGTAAGATACAAGACGTGCACGAAGTGATCGAAGTTAATGACTGTTGCATGGCTACTTCGGGCAACTATCGGCAGTTTTATTACCAAGATTCGTTGCGGCGTAGTCATACCGTTGACCCGCTGACGGGCTATCCTGTGAATCATACGCTATTGAGTGCGACTGTGATGGCTTCGTCGTGCATGCGTGCCGATGCGATTGCGACAGCGTGTATGGTTTTAGGGGTTGAAAAATCGTTGCAAATGATAGAGAAAATGCCCGATTGTGAGTGCTATCTCATCTATGATTCGCCCTCAGGCTTGCAAACTATAACTTCTTCAACGTGGCAACCGAAAAAGTAATCTAATTTTTTGTTGAGAGGTGCTTTGGTGCCTCTTATTTTTTATTTGCCTTATAGGGAATTTGCGGAAACATTCTGTAAAATGTGTAACTTTTACCGTAATTTGTATAACATTTTTTGGTGAGAGTTTTATAATTTTGTGTCTGAAAGAAGGAAGCGAGATTGGTACAAATATCTTGCAACGGCTTCCCCTGCGAGCGTCCAACTTTGCAGGGGTTTACAAGTTCCGCATTTGTTCCAAATACTGTCGCTATTCCAATCCTAACGCGGTAAAAAAGTTTTTTGTCATTTTTCGCAACAATTAACAAAAATAGCGACATCAGCAGATAAAAAAACGACTACAACGCATTGTCATAGCCGTTTTTTGCATTTCAGTTTGCCAACTTACAGAGCCGCACCTGTGGGGCTATATTTCTTGCCGTCGGGCGTGAGGATATAGATTTGACCGTTGTGGTAGATTTTCTTGGCACCGTCCGCAGACGAATCCAAAACGTTTTCCACGTCGGTATTACTATTTGCAAGCGGACGAATATCGTAAAACTCCTTCCAACCTTCGGCTTTTTTATATGCCTCAATACTATTAGCAGGAACGTACAAAATCGCTTTATCCTTTGGCACGTTGTGAAAAGTATTGTTACCTACTGTAGGAGGTGTGGTGGGTTCACAAATGATAGATGTTAATTTAGAACAACCCTCAAAAGCATCCTTGCATATCGTTGTTAATCCTGCTGGTAACTGAATGGATTTGATAGAAGAATTTACATCATACCACGGAGCATCACCCGATTCATAATCATACATTGCTCCACTTCCTGTAATTTTTAACACTAAATCTTCTGGATTCAATGAGAATTGTAGGTTATCACCGCATTTTCCAGTACATATCCCATTATTAGCACGAATAATTTTTTGAAAATCCTTCCAACCAGTAGCCTTTTTATATCGCTCAACACTAATAAACGGAACCAAAACTATTTTATTGCGTGACACACCGTAAAAAGCGTTGTCCCCTACGGTAGGAGGTGTAATGGCTTCACAAGTGATAGAAGTTACATAAGAACAATTCTTAAAAGCACTTTCTCCTATCGTTGTAACGCTATTTCCAATAGTTAGAGAAGTCAAAGAAGAACAATTCGCAAAAGCATTTCTTCCTATCTCTGTAACGCTATTTCCAATGGTTACAGAAGTCAATGCTGTACAATTCTTGAAAGCATCATATTCTATCGTTGTAACACTATTGGGAATGGTAATTTTTCCTGTTGCTTGTACTGAACACGCCACTAATTCTTTTTTTGTGGCATCACGATAGACAACAAACCCATCTACATAACCATTCAAACATCTCGCTCCCCAAGGTGCTCCTGAAGCAGAACCTGAATATACGATATTTCGAACACCCGCAAAAGCATTCTCTTCTATGGTTGTAACGCTATTGGGGATGTCTACTGAACTCAATGTAGAACAATTATAGAAAGCCTCTTTTTCTATCTTTGTAACGCTATTTCCTATAGTTAACGAAATCAAAGAAAAACAATTATAGAAAGCACTTGTATCTATTTTTGTAACACTATTGGGGATGATTACAGAAGTCAATTTAGAACAACCCGAAAAAGTGCTTTTTTTTATCTCTGTAACGTTATTTGGAATGTTTACCGAAGTCAAAGAAGAACAATCTTCAAAAGCACCTTCTCCTATCGTTGTAACGCTATTAGGAATGGTTACAGAACGCACATATCTACAATTATAGAAAGCATATCGTCCTATTCTTGTTAACCCATCACCTAAGAAAATATCTTTTATATACAAGCTATAATTGGACCAAGGATAACTTTGACGAGAACGGTCAGCCATAGCCCCGCTGCCCCAAATCCATAGCGATATCTCCTTCGATTCGTTATCAAACTCATACCACAGATTAGGAGAACCACAGCGATCTCGCAAAACTTCAGCGTATAGCATCCCTGTGCTTGCCATAACGACAAGCAACAGGGAAAATAGTCTCTTTTTCATAATTTTTCTTCTATTTTTTTATTCCAGAGAGCACATTCTACCATGTTCCCGAAGATATTGATTGTTGTCCTTTCACCTACTTTTTCAATACTTAGGCTGGCTTCGTTGTTTTTAAGGAAAGCACCAATACTCATGTGCAATCGTTGTACATCTTTAGAATCTTTCAACAATAGCAGATATGACCAAGTATAACACAAGGCATATTGTTGCAAAAAATCATGAGAATCAAACTCATTCGGAAGTAATTTAATAACTTCTACGGCTTCGTTAATTGTTATCATACTATTTTTCCCTAATACGTGTCGGGCACAACTTTTGTCGCTCTCTCGTGCCACGTTGAGCAGTTTTTATCGAATAAGAAGCGTGGCACCGTATACCACTTCTTTTCGTAAGAGGTCCTGAGATTACCTTGATGTTTAGATGTGACAAACAGCCCACGCAGGAAGCGCGAACCGTAAAAGCACTTGTTCTTGCACATCTTAGAATTTCTCAGGTTCCCTACGACAAGAACGAGGCATAACGCTTCGTTGATTTCATTTTGAAATCAATGCAAAAATACATTTTATTTTTTAACTAACAAGAAAAAAGTACATATCCCACTTCGACGTTCAAAATACACGTTGCGTTTTTTTCCTAAATACTTGCATTTCGCGAAAAAAGTTGTACCTTTGCACCTCAAAATTAACTTATGCCACCGATTGACTTTGCAGATATTATGTCGACCGATTTGCAACTCGCCCACGCGGGTTACTTGACGCATGCACTCTGCCTTGATGGCACGGCAAACTTGCTCTTCAATGGCACAATAAACCCTCTGCAACAGGGCGATTGTATCATTATTGAGCATAGTGAAATGGCACAAATTCAAGATGCCAGTCCTGATTTCCGCACGATTACG
>JAEELX010000050.1 GCA_016282955.1 Paludibacteraceae bacterium
AACAGCGTCTGAAAGCAGAGGGTAATGAGTCGGTGACAAATTGTCACCAACTGAAATTGCCATCGTCTGATGGGAAAAAGTACAAGACCGACGTCGCTGATATGGAGCAGCTTCTGCGTCTCATACAATCCATCCCTTCCAAGAAAGCGGAACCTGTCAAACGATGGCTGGCAGAGGTCGGAAGTCAGCGAATAGATCAAATGATAGACCCTGAACTGACTTTCCAAATGGCAGTCCAAGACTATCGCCGTCAAGGTTACAGTGATAAGTGGATAGAAAACCGTCTTAAATCCATCCGTACACGCAAAGAGTTGACCGATGAATGGGAACGTTCGGGAGTGAAGCAGCAAAAAGACTTTGCTATCCTTACCAATATCCTTACCAAGGCATGGAGTGGTATGACAACCGGCGAGTACAAGCAGTTCAAAGGACTGACCAAAGAGAACCTACGGGATAATATGACCACCCTTGAACTTGCCCTCAACACCCTTGCGGAGGCAGCCACAACCGAGATTTCACGTAATCAAAGCCCAAAGACAATGGAAGAGAACAAGCGAGTGGCACAAAGTGGTGGCAATGCCGCAAAAGCCGCTCGTAAGGAAGTGGAAAAACAGATAGGGCATAGCATTATTTCCCCATTGCGTGCTTCAGATGCCATACACACGATAGAAGATGCCGAAGCAAAAGAATTATCCCCAAAAGAAGAGAAACAATGACAAAGGAAACAGCATTGACATATAAATATCTGCAATTTATCAATTATAGCACTTTGGTATTGTGGGATATTAAGCGATATTCACATTCCTCTTTAAAATATCGATATGATATTATTCCATTGAAGGATGTACTATCTATCCCGAAAATGGAATGGGTGGAAATAGAAGATGAGAAAGAATATCCCATTCTAGGTGTACATGCCCAAGGAGAGGGTGTTTATATTAATCGTGTTGCTAAAGGACGCGAACTTACAATGAAGCAATATCAAAGGTCCAAACCAATGCATTTGTTCTATTGTAAAGTTCGTACGGTCAATGGTCAATGGGGTGTTGTATATCCAGAATTTGCAGATTCATACGGCTCTAGTAATATGCAATATCTTGCGATAAATCAGAAAAAACTAAATCCGAAATTCTTGGAATTGTTACTACGAGTAAAATCCATAACACAAGAATGGGACAAGAATGCCGTTGGTGCAGATGGACGACATTTTCCACTAAAAACGTTGTTGAATCTTACTATACCTCTTCCTTCATTGGAAGAACAAAATGCGATAGTTGCAGCATATAACAATTCTCTTGCTTTGGCAGATGAATACAATCAGCAAGCAGAGCAAGAGAGTAATGAAATCGCAATGTATCTATTGGAGACATTAGGCATTTCTAAACCAAAAGCAAAGCAGGTACAAAGAACAAGTTATTTAGAATTTTACAACTATGCAGACATAGAACAGTGGGGCGTTGATTTCATTCGGAAAAATAATGCAGACGATAACTCTTCATTATATCAGCATGCACGGCTTTCAGATATTTGCCGAATAAGTAGTGGAGGGACACCTTCTCGGGGTAGGAGAGAGTATTATAATGGAAACATCTTGTGGGTTAAGACAGGAGAACTGAAAAATGAAGTTTTATATGATACTGAGGAAAAAATCACGAAGTTAGGTTTGAATAATAGTAGTGCGAAATTATATCCAGCAGGTTCCTTATTAATTGCAATGTACGGTGCAACTATCGGTCAAACGGCGAAGTTAGGTGTAGAGGCAACAACAAATCAAGCATGTGCTGTGTTGTTTGATATAAATAATTCACTTGTTGTGACAGATTATCTATGGTTGTATGTGCAATCTCAGATGGAAAAGTTAAAAAGTATGGCTTATGGAGGTGCTCAACCCAATATTAATGCAGGGATAGTAGCGAACTTATCCATTCCACTTCCTCCGCTTGCTGTTCAAAATGAAATAGTAGAGCATATATCATCATTACGCGAAAAACAAAAGATGATGATTGCACAATCCAAAGAATGCAGACTTCAGGCAGCACAACAATTTGAAAAAACAATATTTGAATAATATGGAAAATATAACTTTAAAATCACTTATCGAAGAACACAAACAACGTATAAAAACTTTGAATAAAGACCCAAAGTATTCTTTTTATTATTACGATGATTTGGAGGATTATCAAAAATGGTTAGCCAAAACTTCTCGATATATTCGTATCCATTATCCTAATGATAAATTTATTTCTGACTTTGACCAAATTGCTAATCAATATTTACATCCCGAACAGCAGACAGCTTTGTTGGCAATTCTTAAAGCATTTGTGGATTTGCCAACAGTTATCCCTCAAGACTATAATACAAAGAGAGGAAAAGGAATAAATGTTACTACCAATATTAATAACTCGAATACTCAATCCCAAAACCAAGAACAAAATATAGCTATTAATTTATTTCTTGAAGCAATAAAGGATGATTTAACAGGAAAGCAAGTAAAAGAGTTAAAAGCAGTATTGGCAGAATCAGGTAATGATAAAGAGAAAGCGAGGGAAGGTCTTGTTGAAAAATTGAAATCTTTTGGTTTAGATGTTTCAGCCAATATCGTCGCAAATATACTGACTAATCCAACTATTTGGAGTGGATTTATAAATTAAAAGTAAAATAAAACATTATTGTCTGTTTTTTAATAAATTTTTATCAACCTCAATACTTTTTTGGTTGCAAAAAATAAAAAATATACCTTTGCAAAGATGTTGAAAATAATTATTACGATAGGTGTTGTTTTGGTTGCAGTGGCCTTGTTGAGTATCCGCATTTTGCTCAAACCCAACGGGCAGTTTTCTTCGCAACATATCTCGCAAAGTAAAGCCATGCGAGAACGGGGAATCGGTTGTGTAACCTCGCAAGATAGGCAAACAAGACAGCATAAAAATATGAATATAAAAGATTTATAACAAAAATAGTATGAATAAAACTCAAATTATTATTGATTCCGTGTTGGGTGTAGCCGTAGTGGTGTTGTTTGTTTTGTTTTTTACCTCAAAATCGCAGTCGCCCGTTGCTTCTTCGGCACCGCTCAAAGAATACACGGGTGAGGCTTTGCCAATCGCTTACCTCAACATAGACTCTATTTTGCTCAATTATTCGTTTGCGATTGAAGCCAATGAAAAGTTGGTGAGCAAGCAAGAAGATGCACGATTGAAACTGAATACCAAGTTGCGTACATTGCAAAATGAGATGCAGGAATTTCAACGCAAGTACGAAAATAATGCGTTTTTGTCTGCCGAACGTGCCCAAAAAGAGTACGAAAAATTGCAGAAAAAACAGCAAGATTTGCAACTCTTGGAGCAAAAACTTTCACAAGAGATTTTGGAGGAAAATCAAGCCTTGAACCTCCAATTAGCCGACTCGCTCACTTCTTATTTGAACATTTTTAATGCCGATGGACGTTACCAAATCATTTTGAGCAATACCGCAAAAGATAACGTGCTTATGTCCGACGACAGATACGATATTACGAAGGAAGTAGTGGAAGGAATGAATGCACGGTACAACAAAAAGTAATATAAAACCGTCTACATTAGAGATTTTTAGTCAGGGTGTTCTCGCTGAGGATGCCCTTTGTTATGATACTATTATTTGTGCCGTTCCGTTGCTTTGTCGGCAGGGTTTGAACGATTTTTTTGTGAGTATCAATCAGCATTTGACGGAGCAAGGGCGGTTTGAGTTTCGTTTTGAGCAGGCGAAGGCGGAGATTTTAGGGCGTTTGTTTTATTGTGGCTTTGAGATTG
>JAEELX010000051.1 GCA_016282955.1 Paludibacteraceae bacterium
AAAAAACGATAGTATCAACAGTTTTTTTAACATTCGTTAGTGTTTTGTTTTACTTTGTACACTAACAAGACAAAGCGGGAAAATTGAATAATTGATAAGCCTTAACGTACCACTTTTCTCCATTCCTCGGGAGTCTTGTAAGTGTAGACTGTGGCAGGTATTCTGACTTATCCTATTTCGTTACGCCTTCTCATTCGCTGAGCGAACAATGACATTTTGTAACGACTTTTGCAGGACTTACAGCAGCGGGTCTGTACAGGATTTTCACCTGTTTCCCTCTTAGCTTTTGCAATTACACAAAAGAACCATAGCCTTTAAAAACCAAAACGAAAGTACACTTATTTTTTCAAAATAAAAACTTTTTTGTCGAATTTTATTGCAAATGTAGATTCAATCGTTCGTTGAATAAAAAAATAGCAAAAAAATGCTACATAATCATTGCATTCAGTAATCCATCTACATTTTTGCTATCATAAATTCGTTCAAAAAATAAAAAAAACGTATTTTTGCACTTTCAAATTATACTACAATGAGTTCCGACAACCGACAATTACGTTTTCTGCTGGACGATCTTTTCAGGGATGTCAGTTCCTTTCGGCGTGCCAGCGAAGTCGAAGATTTATTCAATTATTGCATCAAAATGCAACATCTTTCGGCGTACAATGCTTCTTTGGTTTATATCCAGCAACCAGGCAATCAGTTGGTTTTAACCCCACAACAATGGTATAAAGAAGGGCGTCAAATAAAGCCTAATGCGCGTCCGTTGGTTATATTGATGCCTTTTTGTCCCGTTTCTTTTGTTTACGACATAAGCGACACGCTTCCCATAGAAGATACGCCAGACGAAGCTGCAAAACAAAAAATCATCGAACGATACATCAATCAGCGTGATATTAACTCGCAAAAAATAGCCGAAATGTGCCACGAAAAGATAAAACTTTTAGTGGAGAATATGCCTATTTTTGGGGTCAAATACGAATATATGGAGGCTGGAAATAGATTGATGGCAAATATCAGACCTTATTACGAGGGTTTTGTGGAAGTACCCATCAAAAGAGATTTCAGGGTAAACTATTCAAGCCTTTTTTGGATTGGGCTCAATAAAAAACTTGATGATATTACTCAATTTACGAGCCTCTGTCATGAGCTTGGACATTTGTTTTGTCACCATATGCCAATGGAGATTAATTCTACGATTTTTTATAGACATCGTCCTTTGCCTAAGGATATTAAAGAATTTGAAGCTGAATCGGTCGCGTATTTGGTGTGTCGTCGATTAGGAATAACGAATCGCAGTGCAGAATATCTCAGCGGTTACAAGAATAATGGCGAGCTTCCGACTGTCAGTTTTGAAAATATCTTCCGAGCCGTCAATACCATTGAAAAAATGCTTCAAACAAAAATGCCTTACAAAGAGGGCTATTTATACAAATACGATTCACATTTTAGAAAATATGTAGCAGATAAGATAAAAGCCTATTCACAATATCGTTCATTATTTCCATAAAAATTACTTTATTTTTGAAAAAATCCCTTCGCACGATGCTTGATTGTTGAAAATTAATAAATCATAATAATGGTTATTTTTAAAGCAAAACCATGCCCAAGCTCGCCAACTTATTGCAAACCCAGTTTTTTCAAGGCTTTAAGGGTCAGTTGGGCGAAGGCATATTGCTCCAAATCATTCCACGCAACCGTTTTATAACCTTCCAAACTCGGCAGCGTATCCACCAAACGTACCTGAAAAGTTGCGTGGATACGTTGGTGGCTTAAAATGTGGGTTAAAAGGGGAGGGGTGGTTGCAGAAGGCGAGTCGGTCTCTTCCAAATAAAACTCCCACAGATGTTGCCAAATATCCTTCTGTTTACGCTGATGAATGAGGGTTTGGCGGTTTTTATCCATAAAAATGGTGTAGTTAAAGAACCTATCTTTGAGCGGTGCTTTTGGCTTTCGGACGGGCAAAAGGGGCACCGTATGATGTTGTTTTGCCAAACAATGATGTTGAATCGGACAATTCTCGCAATCGCAATTCTGTGGCAGACAATACGTTGCACCAAACTCCATGATGGCTTGATTCCACAACTTAGGTCGCTCTTTGTCCAATAAATCCCACGCAAACTGCTGGAAAACCTTCTTGCCTTGTGTGGTATCAAACGCCATGTCGCAGTCCATCAGCCGAGCAATCACCCGATACACATTCCCGTCCATCGCAGGGTAAGGCAGGTTAAAAACAAAGCTACAGATAGCCCCCGCGGTATAGTCGCCAATCCCTGGTAAAGCTCGCCACTCTTCCCACGAAGTTGGCATCTTTTCAGCCATCATCTTAGCGGCTTTGTGCATATTTCTCGCCCGCGTGTAGTAACCCAACCCTTGCCACATCAGCAACACCTCGTCTTCGTCTGCCTGTGCCAACTCTGCCACCGTAGTCCAACGATTGATGAAACGATGATAGTAGTCCGTCGCCTGTGCCACGCGAGTCTGTTGCAACATGATCTCACTAATCCAAATCCGATACGGGTCGTTGGTTTCTCGCCACGGCAACACGCGATGGTTGCGTTCGTACCAATCGATGAGTTTATCGTGTAAGTTGTGGTAATTTTTTTTCATACTTCTGCGAAAGTAAAAAAAAATATGTATCTTCGCAACCAATGGCAAAAATATCTGTCATAGTACCCGTTTTTCGTGCAAGTGGTGTGATTATCACTTGTTTAGAAAGTCTGTTAAAGCAAACCTTGCAGAGTCTGGAGATTATTTTTGTGGACGACCACGGAGACGATGATTCTTTTGATGTGTTGTATAAATACTTACAAAACAATGGTTTTCAATTAGTTAATGATTATTTTGTGCGGGACGAGATATGTATTTTTTTGACGCAAACTCCATGCAATAGCGGTCCAGGTGAGGCACGAAATATTGGGATTGAAAAAGCCACAGGAGACTATATTGCTTTTGTGGATGCCGACGATTGGGTAGAAAAGGATATGTTTGAAATTTTGTATGCAAATGCTCAACAATACGATGCCCAGCTCAGTTGCACCAATGTTATTATGGATTATAACGATGGTACAAGTCGTATTTTAGCTAATCCCAAGGTAAATAATGGCATGTTAAGCGTTGCACAAAAAAAATATCTTTTAACCCATTATATATCCAATTTTTATTCTTTTATTTATCAGCGTTCATGGCTCAATGCACATAATTTACGTTTTCCAAAAGGAAAGAGTGGGGAAGATAGTTGTTTTATGGCGTGTTGTTATTTAAGTGCTGAACGTATCGCTCAAAATGATTGTGCAATGTATCATTATATCATTTATCCTAATTCTATCAGTCATCGCAAATTTGTGTGGCGAGGAAAACAAAAACGCGATTCGTTTGCTTTCTTGTTTGAATATGCTCATAAAAATGGACTGATGGAAACGTATCGCTGGCAGATTTATTTGATATATTTCAAAAAAGCACTTATTACGCCCATTCTTGAACTTTTAAGAGACATAATAAAATGATAATTAAATTTTTTTGTCGTTCGTTTGACCTGAAACTATATCGACTCAGCAAAGGGTTGTACGAGTCATGGGGCTATCCGTGTGTGCGACTGACCGACCAAACGGCAGATGGCTATTTTTACACGATGTTGCAACATACCGATTGCGACATAGCCATCAATGTAGATGAAGATTGCTTTATAACGAACAAAGAAGCCGTGATGCGTTTGGTGGATTATGTGGTTGAGAATGGGATAGCCAATGCAGGTTGCCCAGATGGTGGAACGGTAGGGACGCGTGATGGCAATCCGTTAGTAACCAATCCGTTTTTTAATGTGTTTAATCTCAATCTCATTCGCGAAAAGTTTTCCAAAAAAGCCGTCAAAGAGTTTCGTTACGCCGAAAATCGCCAGCAAATGGAGGCTTCTTTCCCAAAAGAGATACTAAACAATGGGCGATCTTACGATTTTGACAATGTAGACCTAGAACCTTATTATCCCTTTTTCTTATGGCAAGCCTCTACTTCCAAAACACTCTATTTACAAAACAACAAACATCCCGATTCAATTACCACCATCGCATACAATCACTTGGGTGAGGAAATCTGTCGCCATACATGGTTATCTCGGTTTTATTCAACGCCGACCTTTATCATTCGTATCATTCAGTTGCGGGAGCCAATGCTTACTCTCCAAAAACAACGCATAGATAACGTCATCAACGAAGCCTATCAAATAACGGGGCTGCCCAAGCCTGTCTTCGGTTGGACGGATAGGTGTGCGTTTGTTTGGAATAAAATTATCCGCTGGATTATCAAAATTCCGCAACGAATCATCGGTTGGCGTGTTAAAATCAAGCGATATTGGAAGAAACGCAAGCAAAGGAAGAAAAATTTTTCTGCATAAATAAAAAAAATCTACATTTGTAATCAAAAATGGAAAGAAAATGACACGAGGATTTTTGGCTGTATTACTGCTTTTTTTGTCCAACATAATGATGACCACGGCGTGGTATGGACACTTGAAATTGAGCGAATATAGTTGGTTCGCTAAGTTGCCGATGATGGGCGTGATTGCGTTTTGTTGGGGTATAGCTTTTTTTGAATACTGCCTGCAAGTGCCTGCCAATCGTATCGGATTTGTGGAAAATGGTGGACCGTTTAATCTCTTTCAACTCAAAATTTTGCAGGAGGTGATTACGTTGGTGGTTTTTATGTGCTTTTCGGTACTTGTTTTTCATCTGCAGATTCGCTGGAACCATCTTGTAGCAGGCTTGTTTTTGATTTTAGCCGTCTATTTTATCTTTAAATTTTAACCATGGGACGTTTAACGCTATGAAATTCAATAAGTTAATAATAAATTTGATTCTATTTTCCTGTTTTTCGAGCGTTTCGGCACAAAAACAAAACGTGCAATTAGTGGGACATCGGGGCAGTGATATTGGGATTGAAAATACGTTGGACGCTTTTCGGCAGGGTGTCAAACGAGGTTATAAATTTTTGGAAACCGATATTCGCGTTACGTCCGATGGGCATTTTGTGTGCAGCCACGATGCCGATTTGAAAGAGTGGGGACACGCAGGAACGGTTGTGGAAAAGACAGATTTAGCCACTTTGCAAGCGTTAGAACTAACACAAACCCGCTGGGGAATAGAATATAAAGGCAAAATCACCACGTTGGAAGAGTACATTATGTATTGTGATTCGGCAAACGTTACGCCCGTCGTGGAACTCAAACGCACAACGGGAATCAACGAGGATGATGTGAGCAATTTGCCCAAACTGCTTTCGGTGATTCAAAAAAAATACGCCTTAACCAAGTGTATGTTCATTTCTTTTATGCCGATTGTGGTGCAGTGGTTGCGAGAAAATGAGCAACAATTTTTGCAAGACACCACGCAGCATTTGAATTTGCAGTTTTTGTGCTTTGAAAATATGGCAGAAAAGACCATTTTGGATTCGAATTTGAATACGATAGAGTGGTGTAAAAAGTACAAAATGGACGTTGATGTTCGTAAGGGATTTGACAAACAAATGGTGGAACGTTGCCATCAAGCAGGGCTCAAAGTGAATTGTTGGACGATAGACGACACGGCTACGTTTAATCAGGTGGTGGATTTTGGCGTAGATATGGTAACAACAAACAAGATTGCAAAGCAATGAAATATCTTGCTGTTGCGGGAAATATCGGAGTAGGGAAGACGACTTTGACGCGTATGTTGGCACAACATTACAAGTTAGAACCGTATTTTGAGCCGAGCATCGAAAATCCGTATTTGGACGATTTTTACCAAGATACGCCACGTTGGGCTTTTGCAATGGAGATTTTTTACCTCAAAAAAAGGTTTGAAGACATCATTGACATCCTTCAACGGCAAGTTTCGACGATTCAAGATAGGACGATTTTTGAAAGTGTGAGCGTTTTTGCTAAAAATAACTACTTGCAAGGCAACTTAGATCAACGCGATTATGAAACATTTATGGAACTTTTTTCGCTGATGATCAATAAGATACGTTATCCGGATTTGTTGATTTACCTTCGGGCAGACGTGTCAAAATTGGTAACGCAAATCCAAAAACGGGGTCGCACAAGCGAACAAAGCCTAAAATTAGATTATTTGAAGGGACTAAACAAGCATTATGAGGATTTTTACGTGAATTATCCGAACGAAAAAATCGTGATTGAGATGGATGATTGCGATTTTGAGCATAATGCGGACGATTTTAGTGCAATCATTGATAAAATAGATAAAAATTTGAATAAACTTTTCTAAAACAACACGACTATGCACATTGGAATTGCTGGAAACATCGGCTGTGGAAAAACGACTTTAACCACGTTGCTCGCCAAACATTACAAGTGGATTCCGCGTTTTGAAAATGTGGAATTTAACCCTTATTTGGAGGATTTTTACAAGGATATGAGCCGTTGGGCGTTTAATTTGCAAATTTATTTCCTCAACAAACGCTTTAAGGACGTGGTGGAAATTTCGCAATCCAACGAGTGTATTGTGCAGGATAGAACCATCTACGAAGACGCTCAAATCTTTGCTCCCAACCTCTACGAGCAGGGTTATATGAGTGATAGGGATTTTGAAAACTACCAAAGTCTTTTTAATTTGATGATGTCGCTGGTCAAAAAGCCAGATTTGCTGATTTATGTGCGGGCTTCGATTGCAACGTTGGTGCACCAGATTCAGAAACGCGGACGGGAATACGAAGCCAGTATCCGAATTGACTATTTGCAAGGGTTGAACGATAAGTACGAATCGTGGATACAATCGTATGACGGCAATTTGTTGGTTATTGATGGCGACGAGTTGAAGTTTAGCGAAGAACCCGCTGCTTTTGACGAAGTAACGAGGCAAATAGATGCGAATTTGTTTGGTTTATTTCCACAAAATATCAAAAAGTAAATTAAAAATTGGGCTGATTTTGGGTAAAAAAGTCGTCTGTAGCACAAATTTATCCTAAAATGGTCAGCAATTCTTGTGGCTTATTGACAATAAAGTCAGGTTTTGCATCACGTAACATTTCTGCTTGGCAAAAGCCCCACGTACAACTGATGACAGGGATTTTTGCGTTCCGTGCGGTTTGAATATCCACGAGCGAGTCGCCCACGAAGTAGATTTTATCCAACGCATTTTGTGGCAAAGCATCTAAAATGTTTTCAACAATTTGCGGTTCGGGCTTGCGTGACACATTCGGACGTTCACCAAAAACCACATCAAACACCTGCGGAAAAAAATGGTCAATGATTCGCTGGGTGGCTTCATTATATTTGTTGGATGCCACCGCTAAATACGTATTGGGTTGTTTTTTGAGCGTTTGCAAAACCTCCATTATGCCATCATACGGAACCGAAAAATCATACGAATGCACATCATAATACGCGATAAAATGCCTTCGCACCGTTGCAATCATCTCTTCCGTCCGCAACGCTTCGGGCAACGCTCTTTCAATGAGTTTATTGATGCCATTCCCCACCAAAAAAGGATACTCTGCAATGCTGTGAGTGAGCAAATCAAACGCCTGCAACGCATGATTACACGCATTGCCCAAATCGGTGATGGTGTTTACCAACGTACCGTCTAAGTCAAAGATAACGACCATTTAGAACTCGTAATCGACAGCAGCCCTATCTTCGCGGCAACTTTGGATATACTCTGCCACTTTCAAGTGTTCGGGATGGTTTTGGTAGGTATCAACGTCCTCCCACTTCTCAAACTCGCAAATCAAACAAAGGTCAAAGTTCGTCTTTTTGCTGTTGGGAATGTTGATGCCGACCGTTTCGCTTTTGAGGACAGAAATTTTATCCTTCAAAGCCAGCAAACCATCTTTGATTATTTGGGCATTTTCCAACTTTGTATGCCCGTTGGCGTTTTCTTTTAGCCGAAAAAATACAACGTGTTTAATCATAATTATAATGTTTTATTAAATCGTACTACTCTTATTCCTCGCACCGCATAATCAGCCAGCGTTTGCGGTTCAATGATTACTTTTTTGGCTTTGGAAGAAGCGTGTATAAAGTGCATTTGACCGTCATATTCGTATGCCAAAGCCACGTGTGCAATATCCACGCCCTCTTTTTTATCCTTAAAATTGATGATGTCGCCCGACTGAATTTTTGCGATGACTTCGGGCTTTTTGAGCATTTGTTGCGACAAATTATAGTAGGGTTTTTGGCTTTCCAAAAACTGCTCAAAATCCTTTACACGTTTAGTTTCTTCGGCGTTATTTTGCAGTTGCTTGTATATTTCAGCGTGTTGCGACATAAAGAAAAATTTTTGTTCGTATTCTTCGCCTCCTAAATCGGCTGTGATTTCGTCCATCAAACCGTTGTTATGATTTTGAATAATCCACTCCGAAGTGTAATGAACACGCGAAGCATAACCATCAATCACACCTTTTCGATAACGCATCTGTTGGATATTGTGGCAAAGCAACTCGTACGAAGGTTGGGCTGCCAAGACCGAAGGCAAAGAACTCATTTTGCTATTTTGCACAATGCTATCGCCCTTTACCGTCAATGCAAAAGCCGAACACAGTTCCACAAACAAAATACAATCCGTCTTATCTAAAAAAATCTGCAACGCTTCGGGCTCAATCTCCAACGTGGAAGCCACATATTCCGTGCCTAAAAACTGCTTGGCAATCGCAATCACGAGTACATTCATCGCACTATCGCGATAATCACGCACCTGTTCGTACACTTGGTTGTAGATTTTTTCGTTCGTTATTTGTTGTGCCGATTTTTGAGCGTGTGCCGTAGTCATCCCGCAACCCATCAGCATCAACAGACCAATAACGCCCGTCAAAATAAGTTTTTTCATTGCTTTTAATCTTAAAAAATCGACACAAATTTATAAAAAATACGATAGAAAAACTTTGTTTTTTGTTTTTGTGCAAAATTATGTATCTTTGCACGGTTTAAAAATGAGAAAGATTTTTTAGAATGGAAGAAAAGGATATTGAAATCACAGAAACCGCCTATACTGGTGCCAGTATACAGGTATTAGAAGGTTTAGAGGCCGTTCGTAAACGTCCTGCGATGTATATTGGCGACATTTCAACGAAAGGTTTGCATCATTTGGTTTATGAAGTTGTAGATAACTCAATAGACGAGGCTTTAGCGGGCTTTTGTACCAACATCGAAGTGGGCATTGGAGAAGATAATTCAATCACGGTGGTAGATAATGGACGTGGTATTCCAGTGGATATGCACCCCAAAGAACATCGTTCGGCGTTGGAAGTGGTGATGACCGTCTTGCATGCTGGTGGAAAGTTCAACAAAAACACGTATAAAGTCAGTGGTGGCTTGCATGGTGTGGGTGTGAGTTGTGTGAATGCATTGTCAAGTCGGTTGGTGGTGGAAGTGTGTCGCGATGGAAAAAAGTACATACAAGAGTATGCCAAAGGTAAGCCTACGTGCGAAGTACACGCCATCGGCGAAGCAACGAACACAGGAACCAAAGTGCAATTTTGGCCAGATTATTCGATTTTTACCGAAAAAGTTTACCAATACGATATTTTAGCCAATCGTATGCGGGAATTGGCATATCTGAATGCTGGTATAACCATCACATTGACCGATTATAGGGTGAAAAATGACGATGGCAGTTTCAAGCAAGATGTGTTCCATTCGGACGATGGTTTGAGCGAATTTGTGCGTTACATTGACGGCAGTCGTGTGCCACTGATTTCAGATGTTATCCATTTGAGTACGGATAAGTTCGGTACGCCCGTTGAGATTGCGATGAGTTACAACACGGATTTTAACGAAAACGTCTATTCTTACGTCAATAACATCAACACGATTGAAGGTGGAACGCATGTGGCTGGTTTCCGTGCTGCTCTGACGCGTGTGATGAAAAAATATGCCGAAGAAAGTAAGTTGTTAGAAAAAGCCAAACTCAAAGATAAAGATGGCAACGCAAACATGGACCCGAACGACTTCCGCGAAGGTTTAACGGCAGTTATCTCGGTCAAGGTAGCAGAGCCACAGTTTGAAGGTCAAACCAAAACGAAGTTGGGTAACTCGGAAGTGGCAGGTATGGTTAGTGCTGCTGTGGCAGAGGCTTTGAATAACTACTTGGAAGAAAACCCAGAGGAAGCCAAAAAGATTATCGAAAAAGTCATCTTGGCTGCCCAAGCACGTATCGCTGCTCGCAATGCACGGGCTTCGGTGTTGCGTAAGTCGCCTTTGTCGGGTGGGGGGTTGCCTGGTAAGTTGTCCGATTGCGAATCAAATGACCCCACTATTTGTGAGTTGTTTTTGGTCGAGGGAGATTCGGCAGGTGGTACGGCTAAGTCGGGGCGTGATAGGCATTTTCAAGCCATTTTGCCCTTGCGTGGTAAAATTTTGAACGTGGAGAAAGCCATGGAACATAAAGTGTTCGAAAGCGAAGAAGTGCGGAATATCTTCACGGCACTCGGCATCACGTTTGGCACCGAAGATGACCCCAAGGCACTCAATTTGAGCAAGATTCGCTACCATAAAGTAATCATCATGGCCGATGCGGACGTCGATGGAGCCCATATTGCCACGTTGATTATGACGCTTTTCTTCCGACATCTGAAAGAAGTGATTGAGCAAGGACATTTGTATATTGCGATGGCACCGCTTTATTTGTGCTCCAAAGGCAACTATAAGGAGTATTGTTGGAACGACCAGCAACGCCGCGATTTTATCCAAAAATATGCTAATGGAGACGAGCGACAGATTAAAACGCAACGCTACAAAGGTCTTGGTGAGATGAGTGATGAACAGCTGTGGGAGACGACAATGGACCCTGCCAATCGTTTGCTCAAAAAAGTAACAATAGAGAATGCTGCAGAGGCAGATAGAACCATATCGATGCTGATGGGAGATGAGGTGGCACCACGTCGCGATTTTATCGAACGCCACGCAACCTACGCAAAGATAGATGCCTAAAAATATGGAAAATTAAAAAAAATAAAAAATATGTGGTTAATTGATTTTTTGTTTCATCGTAAAAAAAATGCACTACAATCAACGCAAAGTTATGAGCGTTACTTGGAAGATGTTGGTGCACGAGTTCGTAAATATCAACTTATTGCCGAATCGGAGGAATTGCAAGTATTCCTAAAATTGAAAGCAGAAGTTGAAAAGGAAGAATTTCAGCAAAAGAAAAAGATATACACACAAACGCAGTATAAAGACTCTGACGAGGGCAAAAAAATGGCTCGTGTGGCTTCGCTGAATCGTAAGTTGAGCGTTATATTTTATCGTTATTTGGAAGGAAAGAATCCTAAAAACGAAGCTAAATTACAGCAATGGGCACAAAAACCAACCATCAGTGAATATCTGAAATTAAAAGAAGAAACAAGCACGCCAGAATTCGTTAAATGGAATGCGTTTTGGAAGGATAAAAATCGCTGGTTGCATACTAAGGAAGGGGAAAAAGAGCAAGAATTTATAAAAGAATCCAAGCAACCCAATATCCATTTCTTCTTTGATAAAAAGAATGAAAACTTGCATAAATTGGTTGATTATCAGCCCGTTTTTGACGATGATTTCACATGGAAGACATTAGACGAATCGCAATGGCAGGCTGGTTTTATCTATCCTGGCAAGGAATTTGTTCGCCATCATACCTATACACATGAGCAACAAGCCTACGCAGAAGGTTTGAATACGACCACCCAAGATAGTTGGTTGACGATTAAAACGCACAAAGAAAGCAAAAATATGCTGGCGTGGGACGAGAAAAATGGCTTCATTAAAAAGGACTTTGAATACACTTCTGACGTTATCAATAATGCCGAAACGTTCCATATCAAACAAGGTATTGTGCAAGTGAAGGCGTATGTTACGGGTAAAATCAACCATTGTATTTGCCTCAAAGACAAAAATAAATTGCCGATTCTTGTTTTGATGGGCGTGGATAAAAAAGGCGTATTTGTTGGTTTGCAAGATAATAATGGTTTGCGGAAAGCAAGGTTATCACAAGAAGTGAACCCCAACAAACCCTTTATTTACACGATTGTTTGGAAGGAAAAAGAGTTGTCATGGTATGTGAATAATATGCTTGTACATCAATTATTTACCGATTTACCAACGGATGAATTATTCATGCAACTTTACTCTTTTATCCCCGCTGAAATCCCTGCTGGAGAGGGTAGTTTGAAGGTAGATTGGGTACGTTGTTACGCTAAAAAATAACTGCCATGTTTCTTATTGCAGGGCCTTGTGCCATAGAAAATAGGGAGATGGTTTTGCATGTAGCGTCTGAGGCTAAGAAAATATGCGAAAAATTAGGGCTTAAATTGTTTTTTAAGTCCTCTTTTGATAAGGCAAATCGCACTTCGCTTTCGCCACGCGGCGTAGGAATGGAGCAGGGTTTGCAAATCTTGCAGGAGGTAAAAGACACGTATCAGTTGCCTATTTTGACGGACGTGCACGAGTCGTGGCAATGCGAACCCGTTGCACAAGTGGCAGACGTGCTACAAATACCCGCTTTTTTGTGTCGGCAAACGGATTTATTGCAGGCAGCTGCTAAAACGGGCAAGATTGTCAATGTGAAAAAAGGACAGTTCTTGGCTCCGTGGGACATGGCAGGTGCGGTACAAAAAATACAACAATCTTCTCCTCACACGACCCAATCACCAGCCGAATATGTTTGGCTCACGGAACGTGGCACGACGTTTGGTTACGGGCGTTTGGTAGTGGATATGACGGCGTTGGTGGAGTTGCGAAAATTCGGTTGTCCTGTCGTTTTTGATGCAACACATTCGGTGCAACAACCTGGCTCTGGCAAAGGTTATACAGGAGGTAATAGTGCGATGATACCGTATCTCTTGCGGGCAGCAGTGGCTGTGGGAGTTGATGGAATCTTTTTGGAGGTTCATCCCGAGCCCGAAAAAGCCATTTCTGACGCTGCCAATCAACTGCAATTGGATAAATTGGAAGGATTACTTACAGAGGTTTTAAAAATAGATAAATTGGTAAAAAATGAGCCGTAAACCCTATTTTGAGCGAGCAAAAGAGGTTTTTGCATTGGAAATTAAGGAACTGCAAAAATTATCGGATACGTTGGACGAACACTTCAACAAAGTGGTTGAGGAGATTTATGCTTGCGAGGGTAAGTTGGTCATCATGGGGATTGGAAAAACGGGTATCATTGGGCATAAGATGGCTGCTTCGTTGGCTTCCACAGGCACCCCTGCGATTTTTATCAACGTGGCAGAGGCGATGCACGGCGACTTGGGAATGGTCGGCAAAAACGACATCGTGATGTTGGTTAGCAACAGCGGTTCAACCAATGAAATAGTCAATGTGATTGCTCCTTTGCGGAACATGGGCGTGAAGTTGATTGCGATGACGGGCAATGTTACTTCGCGTTTGGCAAAAGAATCGGATTGGGTGTTACCTATCCACATAGATAATGAGGCTTGTCCGTTGGGTTTGGCACCTACCACTTCCACCACGGCAACCACGCTGATGGGCGATGCGTTGGTGGTTTGTTTGATGGAAAAACGCCACTTCAAAGAGGATAATTTCGCAATCTATCATCCGGGAGGTGCGTTGGGCGAACATTTGACGGCATACGTGAAAAATAAGATGACTATCAATGTGCCGAAGGTGAGTGTCAATAGTTATTTGAAGGAAATTGTGCGAGAAATATCCGATAAACATCTCGGTATGACGATGGTTTTTGATGGCGATACATGCGTTGGAATCATCACGGACGGCGATTTAAGGCGTGCCATTGAGAAAAATGATTCGTTGCAAATAACAGCTCAACAAATTATGACACCATCGTACAAAAGCATTTCCCAAGACGCTTTATTGAGTGATGCCTTGGCAATGATGGACCAATACGACATCACCACGCTTGCCGTAACCCAAAACAAACAACTCAAAGAAATAATCGGTATCATATCCATTCATCATATTATTGATTTTCAAAAAGAAAAGCAAGGATGATACAAAAATTTTTGGATTATATTACCATTGAAAAACACTACTCTAATCGAACGATAGAGGCGTATCGCGATGATTTGTACGAATTATGTGCTTTTTTGAAGGTAGAACCCCAATCGCTCGACCCAAAATTGATAGATTCGGAAGATATTCGCTCGTGGATGGTAGATTTGTTGGAGAAAGGGCAGGCGAAACGAAGCGTATGCCGCAAACTGTCTTCGTTAAAGAGTTTTTACAAGTTTTTGTTGCGAGTGGGCGAAGTGCAGGTGGATATAACCCAAAAAATCATTGCTCCGAAGTTGGACAAACCGTTGCCTGTTTTCTTTCGCGAAGGTGAGATGCAAGCACACGCTAAAATAGAGGACGAAGCAACCAATTTTATGGAATATCGCGATAATTTAATCATTGATATTTTGTACCAAACCGGTATGCGACGGGCTGAATTAACAGGGCTTAAAAAGTCGGATATTGATCTATATCAAAAGCAAATACGTGTCTTTGGGAAACGGCGAAAAGAGCGGATTATTCCCATTGGGGACGAGTTGATAAAAAAAATTGATTATTATCAGCAGGCGATGAGCGACGAAGGTTTTGAGAACCCAACCGAGTATCTTTTAATCCGTATCAATAAGAAAAATCAAAAGGTTGAGCCTATCAAAGCCCATGATATTTACGATGTGGTTTGTAAGCGAATGGGGGATATTTCTAC
>JAEELX010000052.1 GCA_016282955.1 Paludibacteraceae bacterium
CCTTCGTGTTGGCAAGCGATTTTTTCTTCACCGCGATTGGCATAATCAAAGTCTTGGGTTGTAACCAAGATTTCATTGCCGCTGATGGAGAATTTGATTTGCATTCCAAACACCGAAACACGTTTACAAACATTCACAAACGCTTGCTTATCAATCGTTATTTTAGTGGTATGTTCAGCAGGAATCACGGCAGAATAGTTGGGATATTGTCCTTCAATCATTCGGGTTACCAACACCACGTTATCGAACTCCATTTTAACGCGTTTATCGTCTTTGGAGAGGGAGATGTCGCCGTCATATTTTCCGACCAATTGTTTGAGCAACATAGCGGGTTTTTTGGGCAAAACGAACAAGAGAGGGGTTTTGCTTTTAATGCTCTTGTTGGTATATTTTGCCAATCGGTGTGCATCCGTAGCCACCACGGTCAAGCCGTCTTCTTTCATATCGAAGCAAAGTCCCATCATGATGGGTCGGATAGGGTCGGTTCCGGTGGCAAAACTGGTCTGGTTAATGGCATCTAAGAGCATATTGGTTGGCAACGAGAATGAAGTTGTATCACCTTCTAGCGTGTAGGGCAAAAAGTTCTCTGCACTCACTCCCACAAAGGAATAGACGCCACTTTGCGTGCGAATCGTCAGTTTATATGCTTCTTCCTCTTGCTCAATTTCAAAGGTAATAGGTTGTTCGGGCAAGTTCCCAATCACTCCCAAGAGCATTTTGGCATCAAACCCTACTTCGATGTCGCCTCCTGCTACGTTTTCCACCTCAAGCGAGGTTTGAATCATCGTCTCTGAATCAGCGGCTTTAAGGGTAAGCGTACTACCTTTCACCATAAAGATAACATTCTCCAAAATACTGATCGTATTTTTTTGTGCAATGATGCTGGACACCATCTGCAATTGAGCAAACAATTTTGAACTCGAAATATCAAACTTCATATATCACTAATTTTAAAAATTCCACATTTCGGGCGAAGTTAATCAAAAAAATAATAAATTCCAAAAAATCAACGCATTTTCCTGCAAAAATTTTTCATAATTCATATCGGTTTTTCACAAAAATATATTATCTTCGCCCCCGATTATAGAGTTTTAAGATTTTTTATTAACCAAATGGGTTATAACGTGAGCGTTTTTGAAGTTGAATTATTGCGTTTTACGTTACTTCCCTTTAATGTAAAATGCAAAACGTAATGAATGTTATTACAAAACAAGTATCTCTGCCCGATGGTCGAGTGATTACGCTTGAGACGGGTAGATTAGCCAAGCAAGCCGATGGAGCGGTGATGGTGCGATTAGGCGACACGATGCTCTTGGCGACAGTTTGTTCTGCCAAAGAAGCGGTTCCAGGAACGGATTTTATGCCGCTGACGGTAGAATACAAGGAAAAGTTTTCCGCTTTTGGACGTTTTCCGGGTGGTTTTACACGCCGCGAAGGTCGGGCAAGCGATTATGAAATTTTAATCGCACGATTGATTGACAGGGCTTTGAGACCCTTATTCCCAGCCAATTATCACGCTGATACGTTCGTGAATGTTACGATGTACTCGGCTGACGGTGTGGATATGCCAGACGGGATAGCAGGTTTGGCTGCCAGTGCGGCTCTGATGTGTTCGGATATTCCTTTTGAGGGACCGATTAGCGAGGTGCGAGTGGCACGCGTGAATGGCGAGTTTGTTATCAATCCTTCCTTTGACCAGTGCGATGAAGCCGACATTGAGTTGGTGGTAGCCGCAACATTAGACAATATCATGATGGTCGAAGGCGAGATGAAGGAAGTGAGCGAAGCCGATATGTTGGAGGCTATTAAAGTGGCTCACGAAGCCATCAAACCCCAGTGCCAAGTGCAGTTGGAGATGATGGAGGCTTTTGGCAAAACCGTCAAACGAGAGTACTGCCACGAGGTCAATGACGAAGAGTTGAAGCAAAAAGTACACGACTTCTGCTACCAGCGAGCATACGAGCAAGCCACTTCTGCCGACACCGACAAACACCACCGCGAAGAGTGTTTCAAGCAGATTTGCGAAGATTTCAAAGAACATTATAAAAGCGAAGTGGAAGCATCGGGTGCCGAAGTGGATTTGGACGAAGCCAACGGCATGATTGACCGCTACTACCACGATGTGGAAAAAGAGGCGATGCGACGTGCTGTGTTGGACGAAGGCAAACGTCTTGATGGCAGAAAAACGACCGATATTCGTCCTATTTGGTGCGAAGTGAGTCCATTGCCAGGTCCTCACGGAAGTAGTATTTTTACGCGTGGCGAGACCCAATCGCTTTCGACCGTTACACTCGGCACGAAAAAAGACGAAAAACTCATTGACGAAGCCATCGTACAAGGTACCGATAAGTTCTTGCTCCACTACAATTTTCCTCCCTTCTCAACGGGTGAGGCTCGCCCACAACGTGGCGTAGGCAGACGCGAGATTGGACACGGAAACTTGGCTTGCAGGGCGTTGAAGAACATGGTTCCCGAAGAGTTCCCCTACTCCATCCGTATTGTGAGCGATATTTTGGAAAGTAACGGTTCGAGTAGTATGGCGACTGTTTGTGCAGGTTGTTTGGCGTTGATGGACGCTGGTGTGCCTATCAAAAAACCTGTGAGCGGTATCGCAATGGGCTTGATTTCGGAAAATAAAGGTAAAAACTACGCTATTTTGAGCGATATTTTGGGTGACGAAGACCACTTGGGCGATATGGATTTCAAGACAACCGGAACACGAGATGGTTTAACGGCTTGTCAGATGGACATCAAGGTGGACGGTTTGAGTTACGAGATTTTGGAAAATGCTCTCGCACAAGCCCACCAAGCCCGCATGTATATCTTGGACAAAATTTGCGAGACCCTTCCCGAACCGCGTCCAGACCTCAAACCACATGCTCCTCGCTTGGTTACTATCGACGTGCCCAAAGAGTTCATTGGTGCGATTATTGGTCCTGCGGGTAAGATTATTCAAGGCATCCAATCCGACACCGACACGATTATCAGCATTGAGGAGAGCGATGAGTGGGGCGTAGTGGAAATTGCTTCGAGCAACGCAGAAGGCATAGAAGCCGCTATCGCACGTATCAAAGCCATTGTAGCCGTTCCAGAGGTAGGCGAGGTGTACGAAGCAACCGTGAAAAGCATCGTACCTTACGGCTGTTTTGTGGAGTTTTTGCCTGGAAAGGAAGGACTTTTGCATATCTCCGAGATTGATTGGAAGCACTTCAACACGATGGAAGAAACGGGCTTGAAAGAAAATGATAAGATTAACATCAAACTCATTGAATTAGACCCTCGAACAGGCAAGTTCCGTCTGAGTGCAAAGGCTTTGAAGGAAAAACCAGAGGGTTATGTGGAACCCGAACCAAGCGAACGGAGACCTTCCAACACACGACCCAACCGCCCCAATCGTAACCGCAGAGCACCCCGTGGCGACCGATACGAGAACTACGAAGGAGCGAGGTTACGCAGATAAAACGGGTGTGTCCTGATGCACATTTCGATTATCGTGCCTTTTTACAATGCTCGCCATACGTTGCAGCGATGTGTGCAGAGCATCTTTTCACAGCGTGTTTTCACTATGCCAAGTGAGAACACGTTTGATTTATTATTGGTCGATGACGGCTCGGAGGACAGCTCGTTTGAGATAGTTGGTGCATTGCAACCTCCAACGAACCTGTCTGTACAGCTGTTGCGTTTGACTCATCAGGGCGAGAGCGTGGCACGGAACCGAGGCGTGGAGCAAGCCCAAGGCGAATACATCACGTTTTTGGATGCCGACGACTACTGGCACCCCGATTACTTGTTGCGAATGATGCAACTGCAAGAAGCGTTTCCGAACGAGGCTCTGTATAGTTGCAAATATAAAGTGGTGGAAAAAGGGCGATTTTTGGAGACGATTCGGAACATTGTATGGTTGGGCGAAACGAAGCAAATCAGCAGCTTCCAATGCGGATATATCAACTATTTACGCAGTTATGCCCAAGGAGCTGGCACGCCGATTTGCAACGATTGTGTGTTGATAAAACGGGAGGTTTATTTGGCGTTGGGAGGGTTTGATGAACGGCTGACGATGTGTGCGGATTTTTTGCTGTATGCACAAATTGCGTTGCGGTACAAAGTGGCTTATTTGGATTGTGCGTTGGCGTATTATGACCAAGATAGCAACCAAAATCAAGTTTCCAAACAGTTGCAAAAGCCCGAAAAGCACGCCGTCTTTCATACCGAGATATTGGAAAAACACTTACCCAACGAGGATTTGAGGCAGGCATTATATCGCTTTCGAAGGGTGAATTTGCGAAACTATTTTTGCACCCAACTATACCGCAAACGTGCATGGCAGGAACTACAAAAATCACTCCCTTTTTGCCTACACTAAAAATAAAAAAACATACGAATCGTTGGTCAATCCGTATGCTTAATCAATACACAAAAGTGAATTAAAAATACTTCACTTCTTTGCCACAAATGGAAGTCAGCAGATTATTTGCCAAACGGCTCGCCCCAAAACGGAACGACTGATTATTGAGCCACTCCTTGCCCAGAACTTCCTTCACAATCGTATAATGTTGCACGGCTTCTTGGGTTGTTGCAACGCCTCCTGCAGCCTTATAACCCACTTTGATGTTCGTTTGTGCGTACCAATCTTTGATGGCTTGGCACATCACGAGCGTGGCTTCGGGCGTAGCATTAACCGCAATTTTGCCGGTGGAGGTTTTGATGAAATCTGCCCCCGCTTGCATCGCTAAAATAGAGGCTTTGTAGATATTTTCGTAGGTCTGCAACGCACCCGTCTCCAAAATCACTTTGAGATGTGCATCACGACACGCCGTTTTTATCTCGCATAACTCATCATACACCTC
>JAEELX010000053.1 GCA_016282955.1 Paludibacteraceae bacterium
CTCGATGTCGGCTCGTCGCATCCTGGGGCTGGAGAAGGTTCCAAGGGTTGGGCTGTTCGCCCATTAAAGCGGCACGCGAGCTGGGTTCAGAACGTCGTGAGACAGTTCGGTCTCTATCTATTGTGGGCGTTGAAATTTGCGGAGACCTGACACTAGTACGAGAGGACCGTGTTGGACGAACCTCTGGTGTATCAGTTGTACCGCCAGGTGCAGTGCTGAGTAGCTATGTTCGGATTAGATAAGTGCTGAAAGCATCTAAGCACGAAGCTAACTCCAAGATGAGATTTCTGTTGAGGGTCGTTGGAGACGACAACGTTGATAGGTTGCAGGTGTACAACAGTGATGTAAAGCCGAGCAATACTAATTACCCAACATCTTTTTCTTCAAAGCATTAGATTGTTATTTGCCTTTATGGTGATGACGAAATGCTCTCATTACTTCCTTTGCAAAAATCAATTATGTTTAGATGTTTACTTATGGTTTAATGCTGTGAGTTATTAGAATTTAGGTGGTTATTGTGTTGAGGTTCCACCCCTTCCCATTCCGAACAGGGTCGTTAAGCTCAATTACGCCGATGGTACTGCAGTAACATGTGGGAGAGTAGGAAACCGCCACTTTGACGCTCCAAGAGAAATCTTGGGGCGTTTTTTGTGGGCTAATGTTGATTGGGTTATTGCCTTAAACCTAATTTATAAAGTCGGCTTCGGATAACCCCTTCGTTTCGTTGGAAGATGATGGCAAGTTCTCGTATTTGAAAACCTTCTTGATACAAACGCCTCAATTCATTGTCTTCGTGTTCGGTCCAACTTATATAGGCGTTGGTATGCAGTTCGTTTTGTTGCTGCATGTGCGAGATATTTTGCAGTACGGGATGCGGTTCCAGTTTTTGTGTTACTGGATTTTGCGGTTCTGTTCCCTGAATCGCACTTATGAAGGTTTCTCCATATTTTTGCAGTTTATTTTCTCCTACACCGTAGATAGAGCCGAACTCGTCAAGTGTTTGCGGTTTGTGTATCGCGAGTTCATGGAGCGTTTTGTCGGAGAAGATAACATACGGTGGTAAATGTTCCTCTCGTGCTATCTGCAAACGTAATAACCGTAGTTGCTCAAATAACTGTTTATCCTCTATAATATGTTCGTCAGGGGTTGAAAAAAGCATTTTTTCTTTCTTTTTGCTTTTTACACGCAGATCTTCCCTTTGAATCTTGGATAGAAAAACTGGTTTAGAGCGAAATAACACTTCTTTGCCCAAGGGGGTTATATGAATATGCTTGTTTTCATTGTAATTCAATTCGATTAATCCCATTTGTAGCATCTGTAAGATGTAATCATGCCAATCCCTATTGGATAGCTCTTTCCCAACACCAAATGTAGGCAATTGGGAATAGTTGTGAGCGATTATTTCGTTATTATGATAGCCTTTAAGAATGTCAATCGCTGTACTGAAGCCTATATTTTCATTAGTTCTTGCAATAGCGGATAATGCCATTTGTGCGTATTTTGTGCCGTCAAATTGCTCGGAAGGATTGTTGCATACATCACAGTTCCCACATTGACACTCCGTTACTTCTCCGAAATAATTCAAAATGATACGTCTTCGGCAAACTTGTGCTTCTGCGTATTCTTGTATCCGACTTAATCGCTCTTCGTTAATCCCCACTTGTCCAGATTCACGTGCAAATCGTTTGAGCAAAATAATATCCTGCAGATTATAAAATAAAACCGTTTCACAGGGTAAACCATCTCGTCCACCACGACCTATTTCCTGATAGTAGTTCTCGATACTTTTGGGCAAGTTATAATGAACCACAAAGCGTACATTACTTTTGTCGATACCCATTCCGAACGCAATCGTAGCACATACGACTTGAATGCGATCGTTGATAAAATCATCTTGTACGCGGTTCCTGTCGTTCGGGCTAAGCATAGCATGATAGGTGCTAGCAGCAATTCCTTGTTGCTGTAGTTTGGAAGCCAATTGCTCCGTTGTTTTGCGTGCAAGACAATAGATAATACCACTCTCGTTAGGATGCCTTCTTATCAAATTGACAATAAGTTTAAATTTGTCTGCTGCTGAGTATCCTCGATAGACTTGCAAGCTTAGATTGGGACGATTGAATGAACTGACGAATTGTTTGGCGTCAACAATATCAAGTTGCTGCAAAATATCTTCTTTAGTTATCTTGTCCGCAGTTGCTGTTAGTGCCATAATAGGCACATTTGGGAAACGTGTACGAATATTTGTCAGTTGAGTATATTCTGGTCGGAAATCGTGTCCCCACTGGGAAATGCAATGTGCTTCATCAATGGCGAAAAGAGCGATATGTATGTGCGAAAGGAACCGTTGTTGCTCTACCACAAACCTTTCGGGCGATATATATAATAGTTTGATTTGTTCATGCAGGCACAAGTCTATGATCCTGTGATTATCCGCTTCGCTATTGTTGCTGTTGATGGCAGCCGCTGCGATACCATTAGCACGCAGAGCATCCACTTGGTCTTTCATCAATGAAATAAGAGGAGAAATAACAATCGCCACCCCTTCGCGCAACAATGCTGGAAGCTGGTAGCATAGCGATTTTCCACCACCTGTAGGCATTAGTACCAATGTATTTCCACCTGCTATAACATGTTCGATTATCTCACGTTGTAAAGGACGAAAAGAGTCATATCCGAAATATGTCTTGAGTGTTTTATACATAGTTTATCTTTGAGGTATTTTTTATTTTATATGCTATCTTCCCTTTCTCAGATGGTCATTTGAAGCTTATTATATCGTTTTTAAGCCTCTATAATTCGCCCGACAGAAAAGCCTTGCAATTGCTCGCCTAACACTTGTTGCATCGTCTGTAAGGAGGCGTATCCAGTGCAATGACTCGTGTAAAAACGCACCTTTGGATACGTTTCTTTTACGTGCTGTGCCAAACGGAGTAAGTCTTCTGAAGCTTCATACCCGTCCAGCAGATGAAACCCACCTAAAACCGTGTGCAAAGGCAAGTTTGTGGGTACGGTTGCAAGGATGTTTTCGAGCCCGTTATGTGCACAACCCGTAAAGAGCAAACCATCAACATAGAGTACCAACTCGTGGCAGAAATCGTCTAACACAAGACATTCGGCTGTTTTCCCTGCCCACAGATGCTTGTTGCCTCTCGGTAAAGGATATTGGTTTTTACAAGACGGAAAGACCCATAAATCATCCTCTATCTGCGTGTTCTTATCAATTAGCTTGAGACGTGAACGGTTGATAGCAGTCCAATCAGTGGTTACGGGATGCAGTCCATCGCGGTCGGAATAGAAAACACGGTCAAGGCAGTGTGGTGAAAGGAGCACATGTGCCTTGCTATTCAGTTGCATAAATGCAGACAACCCACCCGCATGGTCAGTGTGTCCATGGGATATAAAAGCATAATCCACCTCGGTGAGATCAATGCCCAAACGCTCGGCATTGCGAATAAAAACATCACTTGCACCCGTGTCAAGCAGTAACTTGTGGCGTGCCGTCTCAACATAAACCGAAAGCCCATGTTCTGCTATGAGTTGGCTATCGTTGGTTCTGTTATCGGTCAGTATAGTACATTTCATAAAAACACTTTTAATGATTGCGAAGATATGTTTTTTTTCTTATTTAATTTGATTTTACAACATACTTTAGATATTTTTTCGTACCTTCGCCCACAGAGAATGAAACGTAACGTATTTTTGGTGAAAAAAGCTGGCTTGTTGCTGGTGGGTATGGTGCTGACAACGGCTTGTCATCGTCCTCGCGAGCGGGTGCAACTGA
>JAEELX010000054.1 GCA_016282955.1 Paludibacteraceae bacterium
AGAGCCGCTTAGATAGTAGGGCAACAGCCCAAAGACCGAAAAAATGAGCCACACCGCTGCCACGATAACGTATCCTTCACGCTCGCCGACCGTCTTGGGAGCCTTCAAACCCGTAAAATAGCCCCACAAACCGATGATAAAGGTAAAGAGCGAACAATACAAAAAAATCTCAAAACACGTTTCTTTATACAGCCAACTGACAAGAGTCGCAATAGCCATAAAAAACGCCTCGATGATGAGCAAAATACCCATCGTTTTGAAGATAATTTTTATATTGAAGGTGCGTGTCATTGGAAGAATTTTTCTAATTGACGGATGATTTCACTTTTGCAAAAAACAACCACCTCATCGTCTCGCACAATCTCCGTGTCGCCATTCACCAAAACACCTTCCCCTGCCCGCACTAAACCGCCAATGGTGCAGTTGTAGGGCAAGCCCATGGCTTTGATTTTTCCACGAATAATCTTGCTATGTTCGGTGGCTTTAAAAACGACTATTTGAGCCCCTGCACTCGCCAAATTCCGCACGTTGAGCACGCTCGCATCAAGCAACATTTGGTAGATATAACTCGCCGTAATCGTCTTTTTATTGAGTACCGTACCCACGTCCAAACCTTCTGCAATTTGGATATAATCCACATTTTCCACGTCCGCAATCGTTTTCCGCACACCGAATCGTTTCGCCGCCAAACACGCAAATATATTGGCTTCACTACGGTCGGTCAACGCTATAAAAGCGTCCGCATCTTGGATACCTTCCTCTTTGAGCACCTGCATATCCGAGCCGTCAGCATTGATGATGAGCGAATGAGGTAGCTTTTCGGATAATTGATAGCAGATGTCTCTATTTTGCTCTAAAATTTTGATATTCAAGTTTTTAGGTAAGGTTTGCACGGCTTTTTGGGTTAATTTTCCGCCACCGTAAAAAATGAGAGATTTGACTTCGTGTTCCTCGTTGGCAGTGTGTTCGCGGATATAGTGCATATTCTCTTTGGTGTACATAATGAACAGCAAATCGCCCACTTTCACTTCGTCTTCGCCATTGGGAATGAAGGTCTGATTTTCGCGTTTGATGGCAACGATACGGTAAAAACCATGCTGAAAGAAGCCCGAATTGAACAACTTGCCCGTCATATCGCATTCGTGGTGTATTTTGAGGATACACAGTTGCAATTTATCATCACAAAGCGATAGATGTCGCCGCATCCAGTTCGTTTTGATGGCTTCGGCAATCTCGGTAGCGGCTAATGCTTCGGGATAAATGAGGTCATTGAGCCCCATGTTAGCGAAAAATTGCTGGTTGTCAGGCAATAAATACTCGTAATTATCGATGCGTGCCAAAGTCTTTTTTGCACCCATCTGTTTGGCAATCAAGCAGGCAGTCATATTGGCTTCCTCACTCGTTGTAACCGCAATAAACAAGTCCGAACGGGCTACGCCAATTTCTCGCAAATCCGCAAGGGAAGTAGGACTACCAACTCGGGTGAGTATATCGTAATCGTTATCAAGTCCTTCTAAGTGTTCAGCCGATTCGTCCAACAAACTAATTTCCATTTTTTCCTGCGAAAGCAGTTTGGCTAAATGGGTTCCTACGGCACCGGCTCCTACAATTGTTATTTTCATTTTTCTGCTATTTAACGCGACAAAGATAAGATTTTTCAGTGATACGACAAAAAAATAAGAATTGAAGATTATAGATGCACTTATCAACGTGATAAATAGTTAGAATGTTTATAAATATTAAAGTTCAACAAGACGAGATGAACTTTGACATTGCTTGTGATGAACATATCAAATATCGTCTAACGAAACTTGCCACACCAAAAACGAACGGCATGGTGGAAGTGGCAATTCTCACCATCAAAATAACCTTTCTAAATCGCACAAACTACTATAATAAGCAAGAAATCACCATCAATTTGCAACTTTCAATTACAATGATATAGACGGTAGGTTGGGTTGCTCAAAGAGTTAAAATGAATATACACTGCAAATATGTATGAAGGGGTTGAACTGCAACCCAAACTTATTCTCAGAAAAACGCTGATTTTTGAAAAAAATATCATATCTTTGCAACTGCAAAATGGTCATCAAAAACAGCAAAAAAAGTTTTTTAATACCTTTGCTAAAGATTTATCTAAAATACCCTAAATGACAAATGTTTACCACACAACACATAATCATTAATGGAGATAGTCGTAAAATGGACGAACTGCAAGACAAAAGCGTTCATCTAATTGTAACATCGCCACCATATTGGCAGTTAAAGGACTACGGCACCGATAATCAAATCGGCTTCAATGACACTTACGAGCAGTACATCAATAATTTGAATTTGGTTTGGAAGGAGTGCTATCGTGTGTTACATGATGGTTGTCGTTTGTGTATAAATATTGGTGACCAATTTGCTCGGTCTGTATATTATGGACGATACAAGGTGATTCCCATTCATTCGGAAATTATAAGATTTTGTGAAACTATTGGTTTTGATTTTATGGGGCAGATTATTTGGCAGAAAGCAACCACAATGAATACAACTGGAGGCGGTGCTGTAATGGGAAGTTTCCCATATCCTCGAAACGGCATTGTGAAACTTGATTTCGAGTATATTCTTATTTTCAAGAAACAAGGAACAGCTCCCAAACCGACCATTGAACAGAAAAAGCAGTCTGCAATGACAAATGAGGAATGGAATACTTATTTTAGTGGTCATTGGTATTTCAATGGAGCAAAACAAGACAAACATTTAGCGATGTTTCCTGAAGAGTTGCCGAAACGCTTGATAAAAATGTTTTCATTTACTCACGAAACGGTTTTAGACCCATTTATGGGAAGTGGAACGACAGCCGCCGTAGCAAAAACATTGGGACGTAATTCGGTAGGATATGAAATAAATCCCGAGTTTATTCCGTTAATAAAAAACAAAATAAGCACAAATAATTTATTGGAAACCTTCCACATCAAAGAATTTAGACAAAATATAAGCATTGACTTTGAAAAAGAAATCGCCCAATTGCCCTATTGTTTCACTGATGTCCATAAAACCGACAAAAAAATAGATGTCAAAAGACTACAATTTGGTTCTAAAATCGACAAAGACAGCAGCAGCGAACGCGCAGAAATGTTTAGCGTGAAGCAAGTTATTTCGCCAGAATTGATATTGCTAAACAATGGTCTAATTGTTAGACTGATAGGTATTAAGCAAAATCCACAAATAAACGGCAAGGCAACAGAATTTTTGCTTTCGAAATTTAAGGGCAAGAAAGTGTTTTTGAAATACGATAATATAAAATACGACATTGATAATCATCTGATGGTGTATATGTATCTAGAAAACAAGACTTTCATCAATGCCCACTTGCTCAAAAATAAATTGGCATTGGTTGATGAAAGCATTGATTATAAGTATAAAACAAAATTTCTTAGTATATAGTTATGGCAAAAGAATGGATATTGAATAGTGCGATGAATCGCTTTCAACTCAATTTCAAACGCAATGTTGGAGCTACATCTGAATCTATTCGAAAGTGTGCACCAAAATCGTTGGACGAGTGGAGAAACTATTACTACACCAATGTAAAATCAGAGACACATATAGAAGAATTAGGCAAGAAGTTATACGTCAAAATAACCGAAGTAATTCGATATGAGGTTCAAAATGTAACTGAACAAGACTGTATTGATTATATGAAACAGTTGGTTATAGATCGAACATACGATGGCTATACTACAGAAATTCAAACAATTTACGGTCAGCTTCAAATTCTGCTGGATGCAAAAATAGAACCTGCACCTGATGAATGGGACAGATTGTTCAACGTGGATTTTTTCATAAAAGTGGGTAATACATATATTGGTCTGCAAATTAAGCCAATAAATAATAGTTTACAAATTCCAGAAATACACAAAGAATACGCATTGCAAGCCAAGACGCACGAGAAATTCAAGAAACAATATGGAGGAAATGTATTCTATATCTATTCAGAAAAGGTAAACGGCAAAAAGGAAATTGCCAATAAAGAAGTTATCAAGGAGATTCGGAAAGAAATTGAAAGCTTGAAGAAAGTAATGATGAAAAAATAAGTGATATGCAACAGACAATAAACCCAGACAAGCAAACCGTTGAAAGTTGCTTGAAAAACAAGTCATATTATATTGATTTCTACCAAAGAGAATATGTTTGGTCAAAAGAAACTGTTGAAATTCTCTTACGAGATATTTTCTATGCTTTTGAGTTGTCTTACGAAGAATATAAGGATGCGGAATTATCTCAAGAAATATTGGAAAATTTCAATTGGTATTATCTTAATATATTTATCACCAACAATATAAATGGTAAGGTATTTATCGTTGATGGTCAACAACGATTGTCAACACTCACACTAATAGCCACCAAATTATATCATCTAACAGAAAATGAATTACTGAAAAACACTTTGAAAGAATGCATTTATGGACAGGATAAATGGAAAGGCAATATATTTAGATTAGATCATGAAAAACGGCATGTGGTAATGGAAAAAATCCTTAATGGAGATACTGAAACGCCAACATTGTTCAAAAATAAAACGGAAGAAACATTATGGTATCGCTATGCTGACATATCAAAATACATTGAAGACAAAGGTATGGATGCTAAACGATTAGACACATTCATTAATTATTTTCTTGAACGGCTTGTATTAGTTGAACTTACCATTACAAAGGATGATACGCCAATGATCTTTGAGGTTATTAATGACAGAGGAGAAGCACTAAAACCTTTTGAAATTCTAAAAGGCAAACTTGTTGGCGCATTGGATAAAAACGACACTGAAAAGTATTCTGATTTATGGGACGAAGCTATTTCTTGCCTTTTCAATATGGAAGACGATTTCTTCATAGACTATATTCGTTCAAGATTTATTTTCAAACGAAATTCCAAAATTGAAACAGCAATTAACAACTCATATCATAGATATATTTTTGAGAATAATGAAATTGGACAGAATTTAGCTTTTAGAAAAACCGACAAGAAGCAAATAAATAATATCAAAGAGTTTATAGAGAATTATTTGATGTATTATAGTAAACTATATGCAAAAATCCGCAACAATGAGATAAAAGATGAGTTTTTGTCATATTTAAGCAATATACATGATGTAAAAGGACAGTATGCAATTATACTATCTGCATGTGATATAAATGATGTTGAAGAGAATAATAAAATTTGTACTATTGCATCGGAATATGACAGACTACTAATGTTATTGAGATTGAATGGCGTATATGATAGCAATACAATCCAAGAAATCTCTTTGAACTTAAATGAGATTATAAAAGGTAAAAGCATCGACCAATACCAGTCTATTTTCAACGAAGTACTGAAAAAGGCTATCAGTGAACGTAAGAGCAAAGAAAACGTCTCTACTTTGTTGGAATATTCTACATTCAAATCAATGGGGTATCACAATATAGAGAAACGAGCCTTACGGTATTTCCTTGCAAGAATTGAAAAATTCATTTGTGATGGATTAAATCAAACTATGCAAGATAATGTTGAATACATATCAACCAAAACAGGATATAAAACAGGGTATCACATCGAACATATATTAAGCCATAATGAGACAAATCGAAGATATTTTGATTCCGATGACGATTTCGAGATGTGTCGTAACCAATTGGGTGGGTTGTTACTGTTAAAGGATGCAGATAATATAAGTTCAGGTAATGAAGAATATCATGATAAATTGAAAACATATAGTTCTGGACTTGTTTGGGCTCATACTTTGTGTGAAGATTATCACCATATCAATACCAATTTAGATACATTGAACAATAAGCTTTATGCAATATGTGGTCATAAAATTGAGCCAATTAAAATTTTTGACAAAGATGCTCTTGAACAAAGAAATCAACTTCTTTATAGTATTGTGAAAATCATTTGGAAGATAGAATAAAAAACTTTTTCTCGACTCATTCCTACCAACAGCAGTGCAACTTCTATTTATCAGGTTATAAACGATAATGGGTGGTTTCATACTTATGTTCGAGACTGAGGACGATACGCTTACCAACACTTTCAAAGCCAACTATGGTAGCTTTTTTAGATTATCTTACAAAGCATTTCATATCTAAGTCAAAAATTACAAATCAAAAAAATGACGCACCGATTGGGTGATTCCTTCGACATCTAAACCCAACAGATGATACAATTCATCGGGGCTTCCGTGTTCGACAAATTGATTTTTTATGCCCAACCGCAACACCGAAATGGGCTCATGATGGTCGGCAAAATACTCCACCACTGCCGAACCAAAGCCACCTTCAACCATCCCGTCTTCAATCGTAATAATTTTTGGGAACTTCTTTCGTATTTCTTCCAACAAGTTCTCGTCCATCGGTTTGAGCCACCGCATATTATAATGTGCTATGTTTGGCAAGGTTTCCAACGCCTTTTCAACGTTGTTTCCGATGGCTCCGAGACTCAAAATCGCCCCTTTTTCGCCCTCACGCAAACAAATTCCTTTGCCGTACTCCACCTTGGGCAACTGTTTTTCGCAATAATGTGCCATGCCTCGTGGGTAACGAATGGCAAGCGGATGCTCAAAAGTGCGGGCAAAATGCAGTATTTCCTGCAAATCTTCGGCATACATCGGGGCAAAAATACGGATGTTCGGAATCGGTCGCAAGTACGCCAAATCCAACAAACCTTGGTGAGTCGCACCGTCATTGCCCACGATTCCCGCTCTATCAATGCAAATCGTTACAGGCAAATCCAACAAAGCCACATCGTGAACGATATTGTCGTAGGAGCGTTGTAAAAACGTGGAATAGATGTTGCAAAACGGCTTCAAACCTTCTTTTGCCAAGCCTCCGCTGAACGTGATGGCGTGCCCTTCGGCTATCCCGACATCAAAAACACGGTTTGGGAACTGCTCGATCGCTTTGTCCATACCGCAACCAGAAGGCATCGCAGGCGTTATTCCCACCACTTTTTCATCCGCTTGTAGCAACTCCACGAGCGTGTCGCCAAAAATTTCTTGCCAAAGAGCGACTTTTTTGCTGGCTTTGCGTTCGCCTGTTTCGAGGTTAAATTCGCCAGGTGCATGCCAGATGGTGGGCTCTTTTTCAGCGGGAGCATAGCCTTTGCCTTTCTGTGTGATGAGGTGCAAGACCTTCGGACCCGTGTAGTTTTTGATTTCTGCCAAAATTTTCACCAATTTGGTTACGTCATGCCCATCGGTTGGACCAAAATAGCGGATGCTCAGACCCTGAAAAATGTTGCTCGGTTGCTTGGAAAGGATAGATTTGAGGTAGTTATTAAAACGCAACACTTGATTTTTTTTCTGCTCCGAGATAAGACCCAATTTGTTCAACGTAGAATAGACAATCCAACGGAATTTATTGTATTTTTTGCTCGTTGACAACTCCAACAAATACTGCGAAAAGCCACCTTGCAAGGCGTTGATTGCCATATTGTTGTCGTTGAGGATAATGAGCATATTATTCTTGTCCATCGAAGCATTATTCAAGCCCTCAAACGCCAAGCCACCCGTCATCGCACCATCGCCAATGATAGCGACCGTGTGCTGCGAAGAGTGCTGTAAGTTGTGGGCTATATCCATTCCTAACGCCACGCTAATGCTGTTGCTCGCATGTCCAGCCACAAACGCATCGTGCTCGCTTTCGGTCGGTGTAGGAAACGGTGCCAAGCCTTTGAACTGTCGGTTAGTATGGAACTTCTCCCGCCTACCCGTTAGAATCTTGTGGGCATACGCCTGATGTCCCACGTCCCAAACCAACTTATCCTCGGGCGAATCATAGACGTAATGCAAAGCCACCGTCAGTTCAATCGCACCCAAACTGCTTGCCAAGTGTCCCGGATTATGACTCAATTCTTGCAAAATAAAGTCCCGCAACTCCGCACACACCTGTGGCAAAGCCTCAACGGGCAGTTTCTTTAAGTCATTCGGACTGTCAATATGTTCGATGTACTGATAGGTCATGCTTTATTTTTCTGGTAACGTAACGGGCAGTCGCCCTACGGCAGGGATTTTCCCCATCATAATATCCGCAACGGCTTCCTCATTGTAGTAGGTGTCCGAATAGCAAACGAAAAACGCATCGGTGTCCTTGATAAACGGCAATCGAAAAGCCGAATACGGGTTGCCAAAATACAAAACGGCTGTCGGTTTGGTGCGTGCTAATTGCTGCAAGATCCACGCTTCTTCGGAAGGTATTTTGAGCATATTATGCCGTTGAGCAAGGCAGTCGTGCACCCCAATGATGATGTAATCGTATTGCTGTAATTGCCTGGAGAGGTCTCTGAGAGCGTTCAAATCCACCTCTTCGGGCAACGCAAAATAGTCCATCGGGTAGCCCGCTTTTTGCATGTGAAGGCACGCAATGACCGAGTTATCTTGCAACACACCCGACCTATCCGCAAAACCACTTATCTCTTCGGTGGTGCAAAACTTCAATTTGGGTGGTTGATATTCAGCGTGATAGCCGACGTATGCGATTTTTTGGGTTTTATCAATGAATGGAGCGTTTTGCACGTTGCGTTTGTTCTGAATAAGCGTCATGGACTGCTCGGAGAGTTGTTTATTGAGCAACGAATCTTGCGGACGATGAATCTTTTCCAAAATACCATCGGTTTGGCAATACGGGTCATAATCTTCGTCCAACATCCCGATTTTGGCTTTGAGCGTTAGTATCTTGCGGACCCGTTCGTCCAAATCTTTTTCGCGTTGTTCGGATTTAGAAACATACTGCACGATGGCTTTCACGGTTTGCGGAATCTCGTGGGGCATCAACAGCAAGTCAACACCCGCTTTATAAGCCGCAATATTCACCTGCACATAGTTGCCATCTTGCACCACACCCTTCATGCCGAGTGCGTCCGTGATAACCAACCCCTTGAAGCCAAGTCGTTTTTTCAGCAACTCCGTCACGATAGGGTACGAGATAGACGAAGGCATCGTATCGTATGCTGGAACGTGCAAATGCCCCAACATCACCAACTCCACGCCATCGTCAATGAGCCGCTTAAATGGATACAACTCCAACGAGTCCAACCGCTCCTTGCTGAACGGCAAAACGGGCAACGATTGGTGCGAGTCAACTTCCGTGTCGCCATGCCCCGGGAAATGCTTTGCACAAGCGAAAATACCCGCATCTTGCATCCCTCGCATATACGTACTTCCGTACGAAGCCACCTTCTCCCTATCCGAACCAAACGAACGGGCATTGATGACGGGATTAAGCGGGTTGACGTTGATGTCCACATCGGGAGCAAAATTGATATAAATCTTCACTTCCTTGCACAACTCGCCCACTGCCACACCCATCTTGTAAATCAACGTGTCGTTTGGCAAGGCTCCCAATTGCATCATCTTGGGGAAAAACGGAAACTCGGCATACCGCATCGCAGGTCCATATTCGCCGTCCATCGAGATGACTAATGGAATTTTGGCGATGCGTTGGATTTCGTTAATTCGGTCTAAGGCCTTGACGATTTCATCTTCCATCACAATCACGCCACCCAAGCCCGCTTGCACCAAACCATCGAACTTGGCGTGTTTGTCGGCAGGCAGATACGAATCCAAACAGGCGAAAGTGATTTGCATTACCTTCTCTTCCGTAGTCATTCGTTGGAGGACACGCTCCACTTTCTGCTCATTGGAAACCGCACACGAACACATCACTAACCCAATCAATAACAACCGTAAATGTCTGTGCATACTATTGTTGTGAGTTTAGCAATTCTTGTATGGCGATTGACTCTTTTTCGTAGCCAGGCTTATGCAACAGGGCAAACATATTTTTCTTGTAAGCCTCCACGCCAGGTTGGTTGAACGGGTTGACGCCCAACATATAACCCGAAACGGCACACGCATTCTCAAAGAAATACAACAAAGCCCCCAAGTGGAACAAATCGGCTTTATCCATCGCCACCTGCAAGCACGGAACGCCACCTTGTTTATGGGCTAACATCGTACCTAATTCGGCTTTGGAGTTGATTTCAAACATCGTTTTGCCAGTTAAAAAGTTCAAACCATCCAAGTTATTTTCATCATCCAGCACGGGCAACGGATAGTTATCTTGTTTGATAGAAATGAAGGTCTCAAACAGATGCCGAACACCCTCTTGGATATACTGACCCATCGAATGCAAGTCGGTCGTAAAATCGGCTATGGAAGGGAAGATACCCTTGTGTTCCTTGCCTTCCGACTCACCAAAGAGTTGCTTCCACCACTCGCCCACAAAGTGCAAAGCGGGGTTGAAGTTGGTCAAAATCTCGATACTTTTTTTCTCGTGCGAATAGAGGTGATAACGGCACGCAGCGTACTGTGCAGAGATGTTTTTATCAAAGCCGTGCTGGCAATCCTTCATCATATCCAACGCCCCAGCCACCAACTGCTCTACCTCCTTGCCCACAAAGCAAGCTATCGGCAACAAACCCACTGGCGACAAAACCGAGAAGCGACCTCCGATATTATCATCAATGTTGTAGGTCTTGTATCCTTCTTTGTCGGCAAGCGTCCGCAAAGCCCCTTTCTTGGCATCGGTGATACAAACAATCCGATTTTTAGCCTCGTCTTTGCCCACCTGCTCCTCCAAAAGGCTCTTCAACAGTCGGAAAGCGATAGCAGGCTCAGTCGTTGTACCTGATTTGGAGATACAGATAATGCCGAACTTCTTCCGTTTCAACACTTGGATGAGACTTTGGTGGTATTTTGCGTCCAAATGATGCCCAGCGTACACCACTTTGGGCGTATCTTTATTTTCTAACCATTCAAACGGGTTCCCGACAAATTCGTTCACGGCTTTGGCTCCCAAATACGAGCCTCCGATACCGATACAAACGATGATTTCGCAACTCTGACGCAGTTTTTCCGCAGTTGCAATGATGTCGCTCACTTCATTTTGTATGTTTCGGGGAAGTTCTACCCAACCCAAGAAATCATTCCCTGCTCCTGTGCCTTGCAAGGTCTTTTCTTGGCACTCGTTGGCTAATTTTGCGTAGGCTTGCAATTCTTCGCTACGCAACGCATTGGCATAATTAAAATGTATCATAGTTGTAAGGTTAAAAAATTATACTTCGGGTTTCATGGTTGGGAAAAGCAACACCTCTTGGATACTCTCTTTCCCTGTCATCAGCATCGTTAGACGGTCTATTCCGATGCCTATTCCACTCGTCGGTGGCATTCCATACTCGATGGCACGAATAAAATCGTGGTCGATAATCATCGCCTCTTCGTCGCCTTTTTGAGCCAGTTTCATCTGCTCCACAAAACGTTCATATTGGTCAATCGGGTCGTTTAATTCGCTGTACGCATTCGCCAACTCCTTGCCGTTAACCATCAACTCAAAACGCTCGGTTAAGCCTTTCTTGGAGCGGTGCATCTTCGTCAAAGGCGACATCTCAATCGGATAATCAATGATGAAAGTCGGCTGCACAAAATCACCTTCGCAACACTCGCCAAAAATCTCATCTATTAACTTGCCTTTGCCCATCGAATCCTGCACTTCCACACCCACTTTTTTAGCAATTTGGCGAATCTCGTCCTCATCTTTACCATACAAATCATAGCCCGTTTTTTCTTTGATGGCTTCCAAAATCGGCAAACGACGGTACGGGGCTTTGAAATCAATCTCTTTGTCGCCTATTTTAATTTTGGTGGAACCGTTCACGGCGATGGCAATTTTTTCCAACAATTGCTCCGTGAAACGCATCATCCACTCGTAATCTTTGTACTGCACATACAACTCCATACACGTAAATTCGGGGTTATGCGAACGGTCCATGCCTTCGTTTCGGAAGTTTCGCCCAATCTCATACACACCTTCAAAACCACCGACAATCAGCCGTTTGAGGTACAATTCGGTGGCGATTCGCAAGTACATATCAATGTCCAACGTGTAATGATGCGTGATGAACGGACGTGCGGTCGCTCCACCCGCGATAGCCTGCAAAATGGGTGTTTCCACTTCGGTATAACCCGCTTCATCAAAGACCGAACGCATAGTCGAAATGATTTTGGCACGCTTGATAAACGTCTCCTTGATGCCCTCATTCACCACCAAATCCACGTACCGTTGGCGATAACGCAACTCGGGGTCGTTGAAACCATCGTAGGCAACACCGTCTTTATACTTCACAATCGGCAATGGTTTAACCGACTTCGCAAGGACAGTCAACTGCTTCGCATGCACCGAAATCTCGCCCATCTGCGTGCGGAAAACAAACCCTTTGATGCCCACAAAATCGCCAATATCCAGCAGTTTTTTGAATACCACATTATACATTTGTTGCTCTACCGTGGTGGGTTGTTCGCCCTCTGCTACAGGGGCTTGGATGTCGTCCCGACTTACGTACACTTGTATCCGACCTTTCGCGTCTTGAATCTCAATGAAGGAAGCCTTGCCCATGATTCGCCTTGACATCAAACGCCCTGCAATAGACACTTCCTTGCCTGTGTACCACTTGGCTGTCGTGTCGTCGTCTTTAAAATGGGCTTTAATGTCGTCCGTATAACCCGTAACAACGTACTCTTGGGCTGGATAAGGGTCAATGCCCAACTCCCGTAACGCTTTCAGACTCTCTCTGCGTATAATCTCTTGTTCTGATAACTCCATAATTCTTTTTTTATAATAACCGAGCGAAAATAGTATTTTTTTACCAATTTTCCATCGCTAATTTTAATTCTTTTTCGGTAACGATTTGGTTGACGTACGGACGCGAGAAATCTGCCAAGAGGGTACAGTTTATTCGGTCGGTTTGCGTGTTTTTCTTGTCTTTATGCGTCCAAGCAATGATGGTTTCGTAATCCGCAGGCGTGATTGGCAAGGTTTTGTAATACGTAGCCCAAACCTCTTTCAGTTGCTCAAAAATCGTCTGCGGAAAATGCTTTTTCTCCACACTTAAAAACAACTCTGCCACCATTCCATACATCACCGCAAAACCGTGCGGAATCGTCTTCCCGAGCGACAATTGCCATTCTTCAACTGCATGTCCAACCGTATGCCCAAAATTCAGGGCTTTCCGCATCCCATTATCCGCAACATCGTCCTGCACATACCGCTCTTTAATCCAACACGACTGCTCCACCAAACTCGCAAAAGTATATTTATCCAGGTTGGTCAGGTTTTGCATCGCATGGGTTACTCGCTCCCACTCGTTTGCGGAAAACAGCAAGGCGTGTTTGAGCATTTCTGCCCAACCCGAGAGCAACTCTTGGCGAGGAAGCGTCTCCAAAAACGGGATATAATGCCACACTTGCAACGGCATTTGAATCACTCCCACACAGTTTTTGATGCCTTTGTAATTAAAGCCTGTTTTGCCACCGTTCGCCGCATCAACCATCGCCAACAAGGTCGTTGGTACGTTGATATAAGTCATCCCACGCATGTACGTTGAGGCACAAAAACCTCCTATGTCGCACACGATTCCCCCACCGATATTCACCAAAACACTGTTTCGCGTGGCTTGTTTCTCCAACAAAAAATCCCAAATCTGTTGGACGATTTGCAAGGTTTTATTGGACTCTTGGGCTTCTAAAATGTAGGTGTTTTCGGGCGTGATGCAAGGCGAAAGTTCAAAACATTTCTGACGCACCGCACTATCAACCACAAAAAATAGTTGTCGGTCGCCCAATTCGCACAAATGCTCGTGTAAGTTGTCTATAATCACAATGTAATCTCCGTTTTGTTGACCTCTTCGAGCGAATAATTCAGGAAATCAATCATCGGTTTTGATGCCTGAATAATATCCAAAATCAAATCCGTGAAACTATCTGCCAGCACCTCTTTGTTGGACAAATGATGCGAAATAGTGAACGTTTTGAGCCGCAACCAATCGGCGTGAATGAAATCCTTATCGAATCCAATCGGCACTTTTTTGAGGGCATAATCGTAGTCAAAATCGCTGAAATACTGCTTAAAATGTGGCTCAGCAAAAATTTCTTCCACTTCATCGTAGTTCTCGTAAATATCTTGCCGAATCTTTTTGACCAAATTAGATGGCGGACACCACATTCCCCCAGCAAACAGACAGTTATTGGGCTGAATATGCACATAATATCCCGCATACAACCCTTTTTTGCCACCAATCGCAGGAAACGTGCCAAACCACTCCTTGTACGGCCGTTTATCCTTACTAAAACGCACATCACGGTAGATTCGCCAGATACAATCTTTTGGTGTCAGATGTGCCAAAGCGGGGTCCATGACGGCTAATTTTTCGAGCAACTGAGCATTCCATTCCACAAACCATTCATGGCAAGCCACGTACTGCTCCTTGTGGGCATTAAACCATTCGCGATTATTGTTATGCGACAGTTCGGTTAAAAAGTCAAATATTTTTTGCATTCTTTCGTAATTTTAATGTAACTTCGCTTTGTTTTAGGTCTCATAGTTCAATGGATAGAATACGGGTTTCCTAAACCTTAGATTCGAGTTCGATTCTCGATGAGACTACAACGAAAGCACGACAAAGATATATTTTTTATGTCAAAAAAAACGACAAAATACTACGTGGTTTGGGAGGGGAAAAATCCTGGCATTTACAACACTTGGGACGAATGTCAAGAGCAAATAAACGGCTATTCGGGAGCCAAATACCAAAGTTTTCCGTCGTTAGAGTTGGCACAATATGCTTTTGCTGATTCGTATGAAAAACGCAAAGAAGCCATCATTGCTATGGCAAAAGAGACGACAGATGGACCTATTTTGCCTGCTATTGCGGTGGATGCAGCTTCGGATAGAATGAACCGAATGGAGTTTCGAGGCGTGGATATTGAAAAAAATGTGGAAATTTTTCATAGCCCGATTTATCCGTGTTCCAACTCCAACGTGGGCGAGTTTTTGGCGATTGTGAAGGGTTTGGAGTACATCAAAGAGCATAAACTCAATTATGCCTTGTATTCCGACAGCGTTACGGCGTTGGCGTGGGTGCGAAACCAGCGAGCTAATGTAACCTTGAAGTTTGACGAGCGTGCTGCCCTTTTGATTCGTGATTTAAGCCACGCTGAACGGTGGTTGCTGACGAATAATTATTCCAAAATTCCCTTGCTCAAATGGGAAACGAGCAAATGGGGCGAAATTTTGGCAGATTTTGGACGAAAATAAATTGAAAAAAGATTGTTGTTTTTTAGAAAAAAACATAATTTTGTGATGTAGAAAATAATAAACTTTAATTTTTAAGATATTATGACAAAAGTAGGTATAAATGGTTTTGGACGTATTGGACGTTTCGTTTTCCGTGCTGCTCAAAAACGTAATGACTTGGAAATCGTTGGTATCAATGACTTGTGCCCTGTTGATTATTTGGCTTATATGCTCAAATATGACACAATGCACGGCACTTTTGACGGTACCATCGAGGCAGATGTTGAAAATTCAAAATTGATTGTCAATGGCAAACCTATTCGCGTAACGGCTTGCAAAGACCCGAACGAATTGGCTTGGGACAAAGTAGGCGCAGAGTATGTTGTGGAATCGACAGGTTTGTTTTTAACCAAAGAAAAAGCACAAGCACACATCAACGCTGGTGCAAAATACGTGGTTATGTCGGCTCCTTCCAAAGACGATACGCCTATGTTCGTTTGTGGTGTGAATGAAAAAACGTACCAAAAAGGCACGCAATTCGTATCAAACGCTTCTTGCACAACGAACTGTTTGGCTCCAATCGCAAAGGTGTTGCACGACAATTTCGGTATCGTTAACGGTTTAATGACCACCGTACACTCTACCACCGCAACCCAAAAAACAGTCGATGGTCCTTCGTTGAAGGATTGGCGTGGTGGTCGTGCAGCTTCGGGCAACATCATTCCTTCTTCTACAGGTGCTGCAAAAGCTGTGGGCAAAGTTATTCCTGAGTTGAATGGCAAATTGACGGGTATCTCGATGCGTGTTCCCACCTTGGACGTAAGTGTTGTGGATTTGACGGCAAACTTGGCTAAACCCGCTACCAAAGAGGCTATCTGTGCTGCGATGAAGAAAGCTGCAGAAGGCGAATTGAAAGGTATCCTCGGCTACACGGAAGACGCAGTAGTTAGTAGCGACTTCTTGGGTTGCACGCTCACAAGTATCTTTGACGCCAATGCAGGTGTGTATTTGACGGATACCTTTGTGAAGGTAATCAGTTGGTACGATAACGAGATTGGTTACTCCAACAAAGTACTCGACTTGATTGCCCACATGGCAAAAGTGAACGGCTAAAAAACGTTTTTTATGTAATAAAAGAAGGATTACATCGTTTGGATGTAGTCCTTTTTTATTATTCGGTGGGTATCCCTCTTGGGATAAACCTTATTACGGTTTTGGTGCTTGAGGTCGCAAACATGGGAGGAGGTAGGGTAACGTTTGGGGTACTTCTATTGTGGCAGGATTCTCCTTTATTTTATCCCAACTCAATCCTCAATTCTCTTTGATGTTCGGTAAAAAATACGCCACAATACCCAACAAAGGTAGGAAAGCCGTCATCTGAAACACCTGTTGAATACTCGTCAAGTCTGCAAGCCACCCAAACAAAGCTGAGCCAATGCCAGCCAACCCAAACGACAAGCCGTAAAATGCTCCCGAAATCATACCTACATTACCCGGCAGAAGCTCCGTGGCATACACCAGAATAGCCGACATCGCCGATGACATCACCATCCCCACCAGCATAACCAACACAATCGTCCACGTCAAATTGCAGTACGGAAGCAGCAACGCAAAGGGCGAAGGACCGAGAATACTGACCCAAATGACATATTTCCGCCCATACATATCCCCGAGTTTGCCACCAATAAGCAACCCCATCGCCGTCGAAACCAAGAAACCAAACAGCACATATTGCGAGGCAGTAACCGACAATCCGAACTTGTCAATCATATAAAACGTGATGTAATTTTGAATGTTGGCGGTGTAAAAATCCTTGGAAAACATCAGCACCAACAGCACCACAACGGCCACAACGATTTGGCGTTTGGGCAAGTAACTTGTGTTCTCAATATCAAACTTCGATTTGCCACGCCCATACAACTCAATCTGCTTTTTATACCAACTGCCAATCTTCGCCAATAGCCAAATTGCCACAGCGACCATCAGCCCGAACCAACTGATACTTTGTTGCCCGTACGGAACCACTATCAGAGCCACTGCAACAGGTCCTAACGCCCGTCCCACATTACCTCCTATTTGGAAAATGGATTGTGCCATACCTTTCGCTCCACCAGACGCTAAACGTGCCACTTTTGACGATTCGGGATGAAGCACCGACGAACCCATTCCCACGAACGCCACTGACACTAAAACAGCTGCAAAACTATCTGCCCAAGCCAACAAAAGCAACCCTATCAGCGTGAAGCACATACCCACCACCAAGCCGTAAGGACGCGGGGTTTTGTCGGAGAGATACCCCACAAGTGGCTGAAGCAAAGACGAAGTGAGTTGACTGGTCAGTGTGATGGCACCAATCTGCATAAAACTCAACCCCAGCGACTCCTTAATCATCGGGTAAATCGATGGAATCACCGACTGAAACATATCGTTTAGCAGATGCCCGATGCACACCATCAGTAGCACGGACATAGTCGCTTTATTTTGGGGTTCGTTCATCGTATTGCTTTGTTTAACAATGAGTTAGTGTTTTTCCGAAGGCAAAAGTACGAAAATTTATTCGCACAAAAACTAATTTTTGTATTTTTGCGAAAATTAGGCTGTATTTTTGAAGATACAACTTCCAATATGCAAAAAGATAACAAATTTATTAAATACTAAAAGTTAAAAATTATGCCAAATAATACACAAGAAAGGTCTTTTTATCCTGACTTTTTAAGAGTGATTGCGATTTTTGAGGTAATTTTACTCCATTTAATTGCAAGTAATTTCGGAACTTTAAATCCCGAGTCTTACGAATGGCAAGTTTTAAATTTTTATGACGGATTATCTCGTTGGCCTGTCCCTATTTTTATTATGGTTAGTGGAATGTTTCTGTTAGATTTCAGGCGTTATAGTGAAAATGTGACTGAAAATTTCCACCGAATTGCAAAGAAAAATATTCTCAGAATGGTTATTGCTTTAGTTTTTTGGAGTACTTTCTATCTTTATTTTGAGATGTTTTTATCTGGTCAATTTGATCCCAGCCCGATAAAATTAGGTTCTTTTTTATTCCGAAACATAAAATATCATCTTTGGTTTTTGTATCTCATCATCGGACTGTATATTATGACACCATTTTTGCAACTTTTAGTGAAAAATTTAAGTAAAAAAGATTTTGAACTTTTGCTTATCATTTTAGCTATTTCTAGCTGTGGTTACGATTTAATAAATGTGTATTTGGACTTTTTTGTAAATAGGACGCTGTTTATACGCTCCGAAGTCCCAGAACTTGGTGGTTATGTAATCTATTTTTTAGCAGGATACTACTTTGCGCATTTTGAAATTTCAAAGAAAACGAGGATTATATTTTATATTTTGGCTATCGTTTCGTTTATTTTTTCTATTTGTTCCAATTCAGCCTTTGCTAGCATTTCAGGAAAAGCAAAAGAATTCATTTTTCAATGCAAACTGTTAAATGTGATGTTTCCTGCATTTGGTGTTTTTATTTTCGTTAAGAACTCATTTGCGAATTTAAAAGATAATAGCAAATTTAAAAATATCATAACCAAACTTTCAGGTTTATCTTTTGGAATTTATCTTATACATGTTGCCGTCCTAGATGTGATCGTTAAAAAGTTTCAAATAACAACGCTCTGTTTTAATCCCATCATCTCGGTTCCACTCTTAAACATTGCTATTTTTTTGATTTCAACGATTTTGGCTTGGATCATCTCAAAAATTCCAATTTTACGGAAAGTGATTTAAATTTTTAGGATGTTTTTTGAAGCTTTGAGGCAAATCACTTCCTCATCGCATTCATAATATCCTTGATATCCCGCTTGTTTTCGCGTTCTTTGATGGCTTGGCGTTTATCGTACTCGTGCTTACCCGTACAAAGAGCAATCTCCAACTTCGCCAACCCTTTTTCATTGATAAATAGCCGCAACGGAATAATCGTTTTGCCCGTTTGCTCCACATTACGAGCGAGTTTATTCAGTTCTTTTTTGGTGAGCAATAGCTTACGGTCGCGTTTCTGTTCGTGGTTATAATAACTGCCAAAGCGGTACAGAGCAATGTTCATCCCTTTGACCCACAACTCGCCACCTTGAAACGTACAATACGTGTCCACCAAACTCACTTTGCTATCGCGAATCGATTTGATTTCCGTGCCAAATAATTGTAAACCAGCAACATACCTATCCAAGATGGTATAGTCAAAAAAGGCACGTCTGTTTTTTATGTTCACATGGCTGGTTTTCATAAACAAAAATAGAGCAGTGAACGCTTTATCCACTGCCCTATGTTATCGATTTTACTTCTTTATTCCGTCACGAATCAAGAGTGCATCCACCGTTGGTTCGCCACCTTTGAATTTCTTGTAGAGGTTCATTGCTTTGTCCGAGCCACCTTTTTCAAGGATATTGGTGCGGAAAGCGTCAGCCGTCTTCTTGTCAAAAATCGTCTTGCTTTTCTTCGCTGCTTTTTGGAACACCGCAAAAGCGTCTGCTTCTAACACTTCCGACCACTTATAACTATAATAGCCCGCTGCATAGCCACCCGAGAAGATGTGGTTGAACGAAGCCTCCATTTGCGTGCCTAACACGGTTGGGAAAACTTGCACCTGTTGCATAGCATCGTTACCAAATTTCAGCACAGCCTCTTGCACCGTCCTATCGGCAGGCACCACAAACGGCTCTGTGAGCGAATGCCAAGCCATATCCAAGTAGCCAAAACTCAACTGACGAACGCAAGCGTAAGCCACATGATAATGTTGTGCATTTTTGATTTTATCAATCAACTCTTGAGGGATTTTTTCGCCGGTTTGATAGTGCTTTGCAAACATATCTAAGAACTCTTTTTCTTGCAAGAAGTTCTCGTTAAACTGCGATGGGAGTTCCACAAAATCACGTGGCACATTCGTCCCAGAAACACCTGCATACGTACATTTGGAGAGCATTCCATGCAATGCGTGTCCAAACTCGTGCAAGAATGTTTCTACTTCGTTATACGTGAATAAAGCGGGTTTTTCAGCCGTTGGACGCGTGAAATTCATCACATTAACGATATGCGGTCTATGGTCAACCTTACCTTCTTTGTATTGCGGTTGATAATCGTTCATCCACGCTCCACCACGTTTGCCCTCACGAGGATGGAAATCTGCATAATACACTGCCAAAAATGCCCCTTTTGCATCAAAAACTTCGTAAACTGACACTTCGGGATGATATACTGGAATGTTTTTATTCTCCTTGAAAGTCAAACCGTACAACTTTTTAGCCAACGCAAAAGCACCTTGTTTCACATTTTCCAACTCAAAATAGGGACGCAATAAATCATCTGAAAGAGCATATTTTTCTTCCTGCAATTTCTTGGAATAATAACTCCAATCCCACGCCTGAATGGTTGCATAAAACCCTTTTGAGTTAGCGTATTCTTGAATCTCTTCCACTTCTTTCTTTGCCACAGGCATATACGCATCGCGGAGTTGGTCTAACAACTTGAACACGTTGTCCTTATTTTCTGCCATTCGGCGAATCAACGCCTTGTCGGCAAACGTTTTTTGCCCCAACAATTTTGCAATTTCCAAGCGTGTATTCACAATATCCACAATGTTTTGCGTGTTGTCAAATTCGCCACCGATGCAACGTGTGTTGTACGCCGTGTAGAGTTCACGACGAATGTCGCGGTTGTCCAAATCCTCCATAACGGGTCCGTATGTGGTAGGTTTGAGGTTTAACAAATAGCCTTGCAAGCCTTTCTGCTCGGCATTGTCTTTGAGCATCTTTTTGGTGTCGTCATTCAAACCTGCAAGCAAACTTTCGTCTTTGATGAGCATCGTCCAAGCGTTGGTGGCTTTGAGGACGTTTTGACCAAAGGTGAGAGTGAGTGTACTCAACTTAACAGACAGTTCTTCGTACTTTTTCTTATCCTCATCGGACAAGTTCGCACCATTCAACGCAAACGATTCGTAAATATCCTCCAACAAAGTGGCTTGTTCGGTCGTCAATTTGAGCGAAGCACGTTTGTCATATACTTTTTTGATACGTTCAAATAAACCTTTGTTGAGCAAAATTTTGTTGGAATACTCCGTCATTTTTGGCGAAATCTCAAGTTCCAATTTTTGCATCTCAGCGTTCGTTTCGGCACTCGTCAGGTTATAGAAGCACCCTGCAACCATACTCAGCAACTGTCCCGCTTTGTCATACGCTTCAATCGTATTGGCAAAAGTTGGTTCTGCGGGATTATTCACGATGGCATCAATTTCTGCCAAGCCTTGCTTCATTCCCTCTTCAAAAGCGGGTGCATAATGTTCCATTTTGATTTCGTTAAATGGATAAGTTCCGTGCGGTGTCTTCCAATTTTTGTAGTTCAAAAATGGATTTTCATTCGCATTTGCACTTAGGGTAAAAACTGTTAAACCCATAGCAATCAATGTTTTAAAATTCATACAACGTTATAGTTTAGTTAATAATTATTTCTCCAAAACAATCTGGGCAGTGGAAATCAGGTTCAGGCAAATCAATCGGATTCCAACTCAATAAATGTTTGTGCGTTCGCTGAGCACACTTGTAAAAATTCCCGCGTAAGTTCAACGGGAAAGCCGTTTTTTCGTCAATTCCCAACAAGGTCAACGGAATACCAATCGTCAGTTTATAATCTTCGGATTCGGGAATAATCGTGTGCTTTTTCTTGGGCGTGTAGGCACGAAGGATGCTTTGTCGCTCTTGTTCATTCAGTCGTTGCACATTTTCCGTGCGGTTCGTTCGCAGTGAGGCATTACAAACGCCGATACGATTAAATTCAAAGTTAAAATACCGTTTTTCGGTTGCGTGCGTACAGAAAAACTCCACACACGAATCCTCACAAACCGCCTCCATATCCTTGAAATGCTCCACACAAGCGTCTTCTTCCGTCCACATAAAATGAACGTACAAATAATCATTCGAGCGACCTATTCCAAACGACACTTTGGGCGAATACGGCAACTGCCAATTATTTTCGGCAAGGGCATAAAACGGTACAAACGCCTTTTCATACTCGTTATGGATTTGCTCTATCGATTTGCCGTCCAAAATCGGATGGTAATAAACCTGTATTTTTTTTATTTCTTTTTCCACACAAATTGCATTCAAAACCGACTATCTACATCGTTCGGCAATAATATCATTGTGCAAAAATACATTTTTTCGGTAAAATAAACATACATTTTTACAAAAAAAAAGCCTCCACTTTTGTGAAGACTATTTTTTTAGTTGGGTATCACTACCCGTTGTTGTGAAAGCAAAATTACTTTGCAGGAGCTTCTTCTTTAGCAGCTTCAGCTGGAGCCTCTGCAGCAGCTTCTTCAGCAGCTACGAGTGTGAGTTCAGAAACTTCGATGTAGAGTTTTGGACCATCACATTTCTTTTCGCCTTCTTCGCATTTTTTCTCGTCAGCTTTTGGGCAATCTTTTTTCTCGCCTTCTTTGCACTCTTTTTTGTCTTCTTCGGTGCATTCGCATTTTTTAACGATACCTTTAACTGCGATTACTTGTCCAACAAGAGTAGTGTCAAGAGCTTCAGCTGCAACGATTTTGATGCAACTTTCTTCACTTTTAACGAAACCTACTTTGCCTTCTGCTTTTTCGCATTTGCAAATACCTGCGAGAGTTCCTTCGATAGAAACTTCTTGGTCAATACATGCTTCGCCTTGTGCTAAAACGTCAGCGATTGCCACTTTTTGTACTTGAACTTCCTCTGCTTGTTCGTTTTCTGCCTTTTTGCTGTTAGAAGAGCAACTTGCAAAAGCAAAAACTGCTACTGAAAAGAATAATAAAAATTTTTTCATTGTTTTTATAAATTAAAAATTATTTGTTTTCAAAATTTCCATACGAAGATACTACTTTTTCTGAATTATAAAATTTTTTTTTACAAAACCGCATTTTTTACAAATCACGTGTATTTATAAGGCTTATAAGGGGGTATAATTGAAAGAAAAACACATTAGATGATTGAAAAATAAAGATTTTTTGTCCACGATAATTTCGAATCAAGGTTTCGCTTTGGACATATACAAAATAAAATGGGCATAACATTTGTTACACCCATTTCGCTTGCATTCAGCCTATTTTATTGAAAATTAGAACGATTATCTTCTATCTCGGCTTGTTCATTCAAATAATTAAGTGCTTGATACACAAAAGAATACGCAATCGGTGGCGTCAATCGTTGGGCTTCTTGTGCATAATTTATTTCGCCAACCGAACCTTTTTTAGGACCTGCTTGCACAACAAAAAGACCCATATTTCCCTCGATTGGCTCGCTAAGTTGGTTTTCTTCCAAAGTCATCGTGACACCCACCACCGCAGGTTCTAAACCACTATTTCCAAAGCGTTGGCTACCCAACGTAACGGACTCGGCCGTGTAAATTTCTTCATCGAAGCGATTTCCAACCTCTTCCAACGTGCTGAATTGTCCCAATTGTTGTTTGAGATACTCGGCTTTTTTCTTGTTCAAAAGCACCTGCTGAAGTTCATATCGAACATCACCGATAGGACGATATTCATCTTCGTTGATGTCTACCAAGTTTGCCACAACATATTGGTCGCCACACTCAAAGACATCGCTCACTACGTTTGCTTTTTTAGCCTCAAAAGCCCAACGCACAATAGCCCGACTGCCATCTAAATCGCCGATTTTTTCTTGGATTTTCTGCACATTGTATGCCGGATAAACGATCAACTCACGCTCTTTGGCTGCTTCTGAAAAGGTGTTGTCATTAGCGGCTTCCACTGCAAACTGTTTCGCCGTATTATAAATCAACGAATAGGTCGTAGAAGACGGATAAACCGTGCGTGCCAAAATCGCCAACTTCACTTTGGGGGTTGGGGCACTTTTTTCTACGATTTGCACCTTTTGTTGCTTCCCTGTTGCGACATTGGTTGCATGAAAAACATAATTTTTCGGATGGTTGAAAGCCGAATCAACCAATTCTGGCGTCAAAGTCCGTTCGGTGAACCAACCTAAATCGTTTTCGGGTTGGTCGCCTTCTGCAAGGATTTTCAGGTGAACCGAATCACTCTTGCTATATCCTGCATCTACTAATTTAGCAATTGAATAGACGTTGTTTTCAAAGGTTACTTCGCTCACTTGACCTTTTTTTGCATTTTTGTTGAAGGCAAAATCCTTGTATTGAGCGGGAACGGTGCTTTCGGAATAGTTAATATCTTCGTAGCGAATATCGCTGTTAGAATTCACTAAATAAGACACATCGTCCGCTGTTTTGAACTCATCCAACAAACTTTCAAAGTATTTTTTTGCGTTGTCGTGGTCGTCTGGCGAAGGTGTAATCGGAAAAACTACGTATTCCAAAGCCCGATGAGGTCTTTGTTTGTAGAGTTGTTTACGCTCTTTGTATAGTTTTTTGATTTCGGAATTATCAACACTTACCAACGAATCGGCAATTGCATAATAAGGTTTGATTACATACCGTGCATCGCGACTCACTTCACGTCCTTCTACTTCGTATTTAAGTTCCACATTGTTCAACACATACATCGTAGAAAGCAAATTGGCATATTTTTCCTGCAAAACCGACAGCCACACCATTTTTTCCCAATACAACCAGTAGGTTTGTGCTTGTTGTAAGTTTTCTGCTTGTGTTTCATCATCGGGTGTCATGTCCAACGAATTAACGAACTGCACGACATTGGCACGATTAAAATTGCCATTTTGGTCCATAAACACCCTACGTTGTTGTATGAGTGCATGCACATGCGACCCGAAACAGTAATCGCTTAACTCGTTTGCCGTTACCATCATTCCAATTTTTTTGGCTTGCTGTGAAAGAATTTTATCCGTCAGCATAATTTGCCATGCCTGACTGCGAATAGAAATCTGGGTTGCTTCGTCAAAATCCGAGCGTCCCGACTCTATTTTATACACTTCGGTGATTCGTTCTCGCAACGTCTCAAAATCGGTGAAATGGATTTTATCACCCTCTATAACGCCGACATACTCCCGATTACGGTTAAGAAAAGTACTTCCTGAATTAAGGAAATCGCCTAAAACAAAGGCCATCATCGCTACGCCCACAATGATAAGCAGTAGCACTCCATGATTACGAATTTTTTGTAAAACTGACATATTTTTAATTAAAATTTATAACGCACACCTAATGAAAGAGCCAACAAACCAGGCCCATAAAACTCCGAGCCACCATTGATATAAACGCCCAAAGTCGGTCGCCAATCAATCGATAACTGCAAAGGAAATTCAAAATTATACTCTACCCCCACATGAGCCAACACACCTGCATAAACGCCCGTGCCTTGCTCCGTATCTTTCCCAAGCAACGTCCCACCCCCTGCACCTAAGCCGATATACCAATTCCACTCGCCATCTTCATCCCAAGGGATTGGCTTATTAAACGGGTTGAGCCAATCATACGAGAGTCCTCCACCTACTCCAAAGCCGTAAGCAGCCGTGGCAGACCACGGGAAACCCGCAAATATATCGATCATATTCTTATCGCCTACCGCAATTTGATACGAAAAATCCAAGCCTCCACCCAAGTTACCACCAATAGCACGAGAGCCACCTGCGTAACTCCAAGTGCTCACACTCAATAAGGTTATTATAATCAATACAAGGCGTTTCATCTTAGTCATTATTTTGGTTCTGTTCCGTATGTGTTTCCATCTATTTCTGCGTATTTAACATTTTTTACCCCTGGTAAATACATATATTTTTCCAACTTTCCATAAAGCAGAATAGTTTTGGATAAATTTCCTCCATTTTGTGGCAGATTGACACCATTCCTAACTTTTGAGCCTGTTGGTAACTGTGCCGCAATGATGTTACTTGTTTCACCCGCTTTAATAGCCATCAAAATGTTAGTCCCTACCCCCTTTTCATCAGCCGTAAAAGGTGGCTGAAATTCCGTGTTATTTCTCCATGTAGTTTTCCCCGCTTTTATTTGCCCAACGATAACTCCTTGCACCCAAAAAACACCCGTTTTTGTATTATTTAATGCAATCACATCGGTAACCGTGAACGGATTCGCTTTTGTCCCGTCACCCGTAATCTGTACGTTTGGATCCACGCCCGTTCCTCCCTTGTCGGAATCCGAGTTGCCTGTTGCTTCCGTGTTATTTTCGAGGTCGTCTGGGTCTGTTAAACCCTTTGCACACGCACCCCAACCGATTGCAAAAACACAACAAAACAGCAACACACTCAATGACCGAATAGAGCCGATGTATTTTTTCATGTTGATAGGCGATTACTAATTTATCATTACTTTATCCGTGCGAAGATAGTTTTTTTTTCTTTATACAAAGATTTTATTTTTTAGATTTTATCAAATAATCAAAAATACGATTGTACAACAAAAAAAGTTGCACATGCTATGCACAACTTTTTCCAACATCGAACAAACGATTATTTTAACTATCAAATAAAACCTGTTTTTTGCGACCGAATGAACGCTTTTATTTACGTGTGACATTTAACGTTACTGTTTTCCCACCACCTTTAAGCTCAAGGGTGCGACTTTGTGCATTAGGACTACCATTGGGACCCGCTCCAACACATGTAATGGTTACGATATAGCGACCTTTCCCCCCTGAATTTGGGCTAGCAGAAAATAGACCTGATATTGCTACCCCGCTAATTGTCCACGAATCCACATTAGAGATAAATTCAAATGTCTGCGTTCCACCACTATGCGGGAAGGTAAAGTCAGTGCTTTGTGTATATTCAAACTGTGTATAACGATCTTGATTAACCGTGAGAATAAATGTGCTATCCTTCCCCGCAATCGTAATTTGCCCTGTACGCGAATTAGTAGAACTGGGATTTTCTTGTGCAGTGATGACCAATTCTATGTCTCCTGCAATACCACTTTCTTGGTCAACCGAAAGCCATTCTTTATCCGCTTCAGCGACCGTTGCCGTCCAATTTACACGTGCACTGAACTTAAACGTTTGTTCGGACTGTACACAACGATAGGAAAGTGTAGTTTCATCTTCGTACTTGAATTCATCTTTATTTTCCTGTATAACTTGAATCACAAACGAACTATTGCCACTCTGGACGATTATCGTGCCTGTACGGTCGGTCGATTGCAGGTTTTCTTCCACTTTGATGATCAATTTAACCTGACCTTTTACTCCTGACATATCAAGTTTTATCCATTCGTATGTTTCCTCATCTATGCTTGCTGTCCACTCTACGTTCGCATAAAACGAATAGGACGTATCCTGCTTACGACTGTCCAAATAGATTTTGATGGTTCCTTCTTCATCACCTTCCAAAATGAAGTCCTCTGCCTTTTGTTTTACGGTAACAACGACAGACGTATCGCCCGCATACAACTTAATGCGACCGTATCGGATGTTTTGCTCCTCATTTTTTGTGATACTGAAGTGTATCTCGTGTGTGCCAGGCTTACCTTGCGTTTGCGAAATGGTCAGCCAAGAAGTCGCCTGTTCTTCCACTTCTGCTACCCACGAAAAATTGGATTCAAACACAAGGGAAGATGTAATCGCTTCATAACTGAACGTAAGGGTTGTATCCATCTTAAAATCAACTTTGAGTAGCGTCCCTCTTGTGCCAGCAGATGGCATCTCATATTCAATTTTTTCACACGCTATGAATAACGACAACGTTATGAGCGAAAGAAAAATAATTCTGATACATCTTTTCATATGACCAATTTATTTAGTTATTTTTAGGTTTTTATTCTTTATCCTTGTATGCAATTTATGCAGTAATGCTGAATCATTCAATCTTAAACTATTGTTATTCAATAAATTAAAATCCATTTTACACCGCATTGGTTGCCCCAAAAAACAATTTATAGCTCCTGTAAAAAAGCACACAACGTGCAAAATTACCTCAAAAAGATGAAAAATAAAAATTTTATTCAACTATGGCATTTTTTGCGGATAAAAAAAAGTTGCACATGCTCTGCACAACTTTTTCCAACACCGAACAAACGATTATTTTAACTATCAAATAAAACCAGTTTTTTGCAACCCGATAAACGTTAACCAGTGGTACCTCGTCTACAGTTAAACTGTCTTGTTTGTCCGCCACCTCGCAGGTAAAGGACGCGACCTACTCCCATCCTCCCATACCGATCATCCCCGGCTTCACAACTAATAGTTATGGTACATGAACCATATGTGCCCTTATTTGGCGTAACGGAAAATGGCGAACTGACTTCCGCTGTCCACTCATCTACATTAGAGAAAAATTCAAATGTCTGCGTTCCACCACTAAACGGGAAACTAAACTCGGTGACAGATGATGTAAATGTAAACGCAGGATAAGCATCTTGTGTAACATTAAGGATAAAGGTGCTATCCTCTCCCGTAATCGTAATTTGCCCCATACGTGCAACGAAATTTAGGTTTTCTTCTGCGGTGACTTTCAATTCTATGCCTCCAGCAGTACCACTTTCTTGGTCAACCGAAATCCATGCTGCATCCTCTTCCGAGAGCGTTACCGTCCAATCTACACGTGCATTGAAACTAAACGTTTTTTCTGACTTCGAATAAGGGAAGGCAAGTGTCGTTTGAGCATTATTGTAGTCAAATTCATCTTCTACTTTTGCCTGTATGACTTGAATCTCAAACGAATGATTGCTACTCAGGACGGTTATCGTGCCTGTACGTTCCGCTTGTTTATTTTTTTCCACGCTGATGGTCAGTTTCGTCTCGTCTTTGATTCCCGAATCCTCCGTGTGCAGCCACTCTTCTGCGGCCTCATTCACGATTGCCGTCCACTCTACGTTCGCATAAAACGTATAGGAGGTGTCCTGTTTCTTACCGTCCAAATAGATGGTAGCCGATTTGATATTGCCCTCTTCATCGCGTTCCAAAATGAAGTCCCCTGGATTTTGTTTTATGGTGATAACAATTGACGTATCGCCCATATACAACGTAATGCGGCCATATCGGGTGTCTCGCTCATCATTTTGGGTGAGGCTGAAAGATACATCGTGTGTGCCAGGCTTCCCGTTCAGTTGCGAAAACTTCAACCAAGGACTCGCCTGTTCATCCAGTTCTGCCACCCACGTATAATTGGACTTAAACGCGAGGGAAGACGTGTTTTCCTCATAACTGAACGCAAAAGTTGTATCCTTCGTAAAATCGATGGAGAGTCGTGCACCACCAGAGATAGTGGGCATATCATATTGCACTTTTTCACACGCTATAAACAACGGCAACGTCATGAACGAAAGAAAAATAATTCGGATAATTTGTTTCATACGACACAATTTACTTAGTTATTGTTAGGTTTGTATTCATTCTTTAATTTTTAGTATGCAACTTTATGCAGTAATGTTAAAAAATTAAATTATTGCTATTCAATAAATTAAAATCCATTTTACATCGCATTGGTTGCCCCAAAAAACAATTTATAGCTCCTGTAAAAAAGCACACAATGTGCAAAATTACCTCAAAAAGATGAAAAAACAAAAATTATCCGCATTTTTGGGCGTTTTTGCGAAAAAAAGTTGCATATATGATGCACAACTTTTGGAACTATGAACGTTTAATTACTCGCTTGCTGAGGTTCGTACACAGTCGAATGTTATGGATTGTCCGCCACCTCTCAGACGAAGGGTGCGTGCTTCCCCTCCTTGTTCACCCGCTGCTTGATCGCCTGCTGGACAACTAATGGTTAGGGTATGGGGACCACCTTTCCCCCCTGATTTTGGGGTAACCACAAACGGCGGCTCATCGGCAATTTCCCACGTATCCACATAAGCGGTAAAAGTGAAGGTATACTCCCCACCCGTTGCAAAGGGGAATGAATATTTAATGAGTTTTGATTGATATTCAAACGCAGGATGATATATTTGTGTGATATTAACGATAAATGTGCAGTCCCGCCCTGTAATCGAAACTTTTCCTATACGCTGAGAAAAATCCAGATTTTTTACTACGGTCATGCTTAATTCTATGTTGTCTCCGGCACTACCACTTGCTGGCTCAACCGAAATCCATGCCGCATCTGCTTCAGTAAGTGTGGCTGTCCAATTTACATGTGCATTGAAATTCAACTTTTTTGGTGACTGATCGTCATAAGCAAAGAAAAAAAACGTTAGATCCCTGTTATACGTAAATTCTTCACCTCCTTGTTCCTGTATGATGTTAATATCAAACGTATTATTGGCACTCTGGACGGTTACCTTGCCTGTACGTTCCGTTGTTTGCCTATTTTTTTCCACTTTGATGAGCAGTTGTGTCTTTTCTTTCAGTCCCGAAGCCTCGGTGTGTATCCATTCTTGTGCCTCCTCATTCACGGTCGCCGTCCACTCTACGTTCGCATAAAAAGAATAGGAGGTGTCCTGTTTGTAGGCATCCAAATGGAGGGTAGGCGTCTTGATGTTGCCCTCTTCGTCGCGTTCAAAAATGAAGTCAGCTGCACTTTGTTTTACGGTGATAACAAAGGAAGAATCCCCTGCATACAAGGTAATGTGCCCAACTCGGGTGTCTTGCTCCTCATTTTTGGTGACGTTGAAGGTTATCTTGGCTTCACCCGGTTTACCGTTCATTTGCGAAACAGTCAACCACGAAGTCGCCTGTTCATCCACTTCGGCTATCCACGAGAAATTGGACTTAAAGGCAACGGAAGACGTGTTTTCTTCCAAACTGAACTCAAAGGTAGTCTCCGTCGAAAAATCAAAGATGAGTTGCTTTGAACCCGTTGGAAGTTCGTATTGAATTTTTTCACACGCTACAAAAAACACCAACGTTATGAATGAAAGAAAAATAATTCGGATAATTTGTTTCATACGACACAATTTACTTAGTTATTGTTAGGTTTTTATTCATTCTTTTTCCCTGTGTGCAATTTATGCAGTGATATTAAAAACTTAAATTATTGTTATTCAATAAATTAAAATTATTTTTACGCCTCTTTTGCTGCTCAAAATACGTTCCTGCATAATAGCACACATCGTGCAAAGGTACCTCAAAAAGGTGAAAAATAAAAATTTTATCCAACTATGGCGTTTTTTGCGGATAAAAAAAGTTGCACATACTATGATGTACAACTTTTAAAAATGTTTTATTTATTGCAATTTACTGCACGGAAAAGTCAAATCCAAACGGTTGTTCTTTGAAAAATTCATTCTTCAAACCGCTTTTGTAAAAGAAACAATACTCGCCTGGTTCCAAGCCGTTGGGGAAAGTAACTTCAAACGTGCTGTTATTGATATCTTTGATTTCAAAGTTAATCACAGTACGGTTACCAGCACCACTACTTTCAAATCCCATGACGGTGTATGACATCTCATCTGGGAAGGTGCGGAAGCCTCCTTGCCCTTTCTTTTTGGGTTGTTTGACTTGCATTTTGATTAGTTGGAACTCGTTGGGTGTTTCAATAGAATTCATCACACGCGAGTACCAAAAATCAGCCGTTGTTTCAAATGTTTCAAAACTATTTGACTCCGTTTTTGGAAAATAAAAACGGAATACGGGATTGCGTCCATTTTCGCCCGTAAGTACCACTCTCGCTGTGGTTCCAGGAAGCATCAACTTTTTCACGTCTTTGCTAGTTGACATAAGGCCAATCGTCCCTGCAGTGGCACTCCCTGCACCAACTCCCGAAGGCATGCGTCCTCCTACGGCAGCACCTACCACCAAGCCTCCTGCCAGCATAGCGGCTCCTGTTTTTAAATTGAGACTTTTTGAATCTCTTTCAAACTGTGTGCGGTACAATTTTTTGGGTTTATCACCCGTATTCCACCACATAATACCCTCGTAACCGAAATCCGTTTTGGCGATTTTTTGAATATAAGTAATCAAGTTCGCATCCGCTCCAGCGGCTTTCAACTCACGCATGTAGTTGATGTCGCAAGTAATAGTACGTTCAGTACTGGTTTCAATAGTACCAATGATTACTTCGGAAGTAAAACCCTCTTTCAGCAAATCTAATACCGTCTGATTGGTCATTGCTTCGTTTTGTGCTTGGATGGCAAATGTGATTGCAAGTAAGCACGGAATAAAAAGTAATTTTTTCATAGTTTTTTGTATTTAAATTTATAATTCCTTTCATTACATATCACAAAAGAACGCTACTGCAGCCATTTTTGCAGCAACGTCCGAATATATGGTTAATTTAAACTGCTTGTAAATAGCAATTAAACAACTATTTTCGCGATAGGGGGGGGGGTGTAAAATGTTGATATTCAATAAATTAGCACTATTTTTTAGAGCCAAATTATCGTAATATGTCATTGTGATGTTTCTCATATTTTTGCAAAAGTATAAAAATGGTTTTGAAAATCCAAGCAAAATTCTACATATTGTTTTTGCTCGTTCACAATATATGAAAGACAGGAGCCTTTCAGTACCAAATCACAACTCGTTCCACCAATACACATTGAATGGATATTCCACCGATTCGAGTTCGTCGGGAGTTTGGGGCGTAATGAACGGGTGTAGTTGCTCCACCACGGCATTGAACTTGGTTTTAATGCTGTCGGGGATAGGCTCCACAGGGGGTGCATCCACCTTCAACGGATTGATTGGCTTACCTCCCATCCAAACCCTGAAATCAAGGTGCGGACCCGTCGAATGTCCCGTCGAACCCACATAACCAATCAGTTGCCCTTGCGTAACGTGGGTGCCGACATGGATGCCTTTTGCATACCCTTGTAGATGCAAATAACCTGTCGTGTAAGCCGAGTTATGCTTGATTTTGAGCATATAACCACCTCCTCGGTCGTATTTCTTTTCAATCACCACTCCGTCCCCGATACTCACCACCGGAGTCCCTGCTGGAGCCGCATAATCTACGCCCAAATGAGGCCGATAGACCTTGAAAATAGGGTGTTTACGAGCATACGAAAAATGCGAACTGATACGGCGATAGTTCAACGGGGCTTTGAGGAAGGACTTCTTGAGCGAATTGCCTTTCTCATCATAGTAGGAATGGAAATGCTCATCTTCGTAGTAGTACGCCTCAAACCACTTGCCACGATGATGAAAATTAGCCGCATGAATCCGTCCGATGCCGATAAAAGTACTATCTACATACTGCTCATCGTAGTACGCAAGCACTCGGTCGCCTTGCTGCAAACCAAAGAAGTCAATCGACCAAGCGTACACATCATACAGACTCAACGACAAAGTCGGTGGCAAACCCTCGTCCACAATCGCGTTCCATAAACTGCTGTGAATGGTGATGTCGGCTTGTCTCGTAGCGGTTGTAATGGGTTTTTCAAAGCGTTCGAAGCCGAGCGTGTCGCCCAAATGAATGATGTAGGCATCTTTGACGGTCGGCAAATAGATATAATAGCACAAAGTCGAGTCTTGGTAGAACGCCAAGTAGGTTTTGCCCTGATGGATGGTGTAAAACTCGCGATAATCCTTCTGTTTTTGGGTTAGTTCGACCATTTGCTGAGGCGTTGCACCTAACCGCAAAAAAATGGCTCCGAGCGTCTCGTTGCGTTGAACTTGGAAGGTATCAATGCGGAAAGAATCAATAGCGATATGGTTGTAATCGTAACGGATAGTGGGTTCTGTGGAGTGTTCTTCCTTTGTATGGCTGCCCGAAGAGGTACAAGCCCCAAGGATTACGATAAGGAAAATGAGCCAAAGATTCTTTTGCATAGTCGTTATTTTTTTTGTGGGTATTTTCTGAACCAAGAGGACAATTTAAGTCGCATCACGCCGAATAAGGCTTCTGAAAAGATTCCACCCGACATTTTGGAGGTTCCCAACACACGATTGGTAAACACGATGGGCACTTCGACAATTTTGAAGCCACATTGATAAGCTGTAAACTTCATTTCAATTTGGAAAGCATAGCCTTTGAAGCGGATTTTGTCGCGTTCGATGGTCTCCAAAACCTCTCGTTTGTAGCAAATGAAGCCAGCCGTGGTGTCGCAGATATTCACGCCCAACACAAAACGCACATATCGGCTCGCAAAGTAGGACAGTAAAACCCGACTCATCGGCCAATTTACTACGTTTATGCCCGACACATACCGACTACCGATTGCCACGTCCGCTTGCCCTTCCGCACACGCCTCGTAAAGTCGCAACAAATCGTTTGGATTGTGGCTAAAATCGGCATCCATCTCAAAAATATAATCGTATTTATGTTCAATAGCCCACGCAAACCCTGCTAAATACGCCGTTCCAAGCCCTTGTTTCCCTGCTCGCTCCACCAAAAAGAGCCGATTGGCATACTTTTCTTGCTGCAACTCTTTCACAATTTGTGCCGTCCCGTCGGGCGAATTATCGTCAATGATCAACACGTGAAACTCCAACGGCAGAGCCATCACAGCACCGATAATGTTGGCTATATTTTCTTTTTCGTTGTATGTGGGAATAATGACTAAACGTTCCATAGTTATATTATGTGTATTATTTCGTTATTCAAAATGTAAATTGGCGAAGGATTTAAGCGTTCCAATGCCTGGATGTGAATATCTTTCCCGTTTTGGATGCCGATACCAGCAAAGTAGTTTGCAACCGTATTTAAAGCCACTTTCGGGTCGTTATTTTCTTCGCTCAAGTGGCATAAAAAGATGTTCCGCATACCCGTATGATAGTTTGAACTCAACAACTGCCCGCACGTGTGGTTGCTCTGGTGCCCTTTGTCCGACAAAACCCGCTCTTTGAGGTAAATGGGATAGTTCCCGTTGAGCAAAATATCCTCGTCGTGGTTGGCTTCGATAACGATATGATTGGCTTGACGAATGAAGTTGGCAATGTTCTCGTTAGGGCTTCCGCAGTCGGTCAGGAGCATAAAATGCTGTTCGCCGTTGTCAATAAAAAAGCCCACGCACTGGGTCGCATCGTGGTCGACCTCAAACGAATTGATGTTCAAGCCCGCTAATTGCCACGGTTCACCAATCTTAAAATAGCGTTTGTTGGCACTAATTTTCTTATGCAAGCCGTGATTTTGTTCCATTCCTTCGTGAATCAAAGCGGTCGTATAAACGGGAATATGGAACCTATCGGCTAAGGTGCCTACAGAGCGGATATGGTCGGCGTGGTCATGCGTAACCAACAGGCCTGCGATTTGCGAGGGAGCGATGTGCATCTCGTGCAAACATCGGATAATAGTGCGTGAAGAGATACCTGCGTCAATCAAAATCCCTTTTGTACGGGTGCCTAAATAGTAGCAATTTCCACTGCTACCACTTGCAAAACAACGAAATATCAAATCTTCACTTCTATTCATATCAATTTGCGAAGGTAGCAATTATTTTTTTAATATCTTCAAAAAGTTCAGATATGTTTTTGCCCGCAGCATTGACCAACGTGAAATCTGCCATCGATTGTAACTGATTGTTTGATAATTGGTTACGTGTTTTTTTTATAACTAACGGAAGATGAGCGATTCGTTGCGAACAAGTGGTATAATCTCGGTGCAAGACGCGTCTAATGCGGGTCGTGTAAGGGGCAATAACTGCAACCACCTTATCGCATTTTTTGTCAATGCCACTTTCGTACAAAATCGCACTTTCAACAAAGCAAATTGGATGCTTTTTTTGCCACTCGGATAGTTGATTGATGACCGCAGGATGAACGATGGCGTTGATTTTGGGCAATAAATCGGGTTGATTGAAAATTTTTTGGGCAACGTATTGGGTTTGATAAACGCCTTGTTGAAACGCCGAATCGCCAAGTAAATCCATCAGTTGTTGCTGAATAGTCGAGTCGGTTGCAATCAGATTTTTAGCTTCGTCATCGCAGAAAAAGACAGGGAAATTATTTTTCAATAACTCCTTTGCCAACGTGGTTTTACCACTACCTATGCCACCCGTAATGCCGATTAACATATCAAAATTGGAAATAAATAAACGCCTGTTGATCGGATAAATAAAATTGATACACCAAGAAAATGATGACGATAGCGAGCGGAATTTTTGCCCACCACGGCAGCAGGACGAATTTTATCCGATACCATTGCTTAATTTTGGTGGGTAGCCAATGAATCAACATGCCGACAATGAAAAGCAAAAACACGATTCGATATTGCCACAAAACTTCTGGAATGACGGAACTATTCCACGATAAACTGATTTGTTGCACCATCGCTTTGGCGGTTTCCCAAGCCTCTGTGTTGGCGGTTTCGGGGTCGATATTGGAACTGGAGCGGAAGAAAAGACGCGTGAACGTGATAAAAACAAAGGTTTGTAAAATAGCCCACACTTTCGCCAAAAAACTCGAAAAATCAGTCGTAGCACCATTAAACGCCCAATGTAAATACCGAATGAGCGTACCAATCCAAATCACCACCACCCAAATGATAAACAAATTCAGAATCGGCAAATTAAATAGGAAAAAGGCCAAAATTAAGCCAATCACCACCAGCGAAACCAACCCCATACGCACATGCCACGACATATCTTTCCACCATTTATACACAATCATTCCGATGCCGTTTAAGCCACCCCAAATCATAAAATTCCACGAAGCACCGTGCCACAAACCACCCAACAACATGGTTATGAACGAGTTCAAATTGGCGTATATTTTTTTGTGTCGTTTGGGGTACAACAAAGCCACTAATAAGACGCTTGCACCGATGATGATAACGATTAAACCCATCAAAATAGAACCGCTTAAAATTACCCCCACAATCGCAATCAACGAAATCCAAAAATACGTTCCAAACGAAGCGTCTCGGTTGCCACCCAACGGAATATACAGATAGGTTTTCAGCCAACGCGACAGCGACATGTGCCACCTTCGCCAAAACTCTTGCGGGTTGCGGGCTTTGTAGGGCGAATCGAAGTTCTTGGGCAACTTAAAACCCATCAACAGAGCCAACCCAATCGCAATATCCGTGTAACCCGAAAAGTCAGCATAAACCTGCAACGAATAAACAAAAATCGCAAACAAATTCTCAAAACCCGAGAAAAGATGCGGATTAGCAAAGACGCGGTCCACCAAATTGATGGCTAAAAAGTCCGACAAGATGATTTTTTTTGCCAAACCATTCAAAATCCAAAACAGCGAGATGCCAATGATATGTTTATTGAGATGAAACGGCTTGTACAGCTGCGGAATGAACTCGGTTGCACGCACAATCGGACCTGCCACCAACTGCGGGAAAAACGACACATAGAAGCCAAAATCCAACAAATTATCCACCGTCTTAATGCGACCTTTATATACATCAACCGTGTAGGAAATGACTTGGAAGAGGAAAAAACTAATGCCCACCGGCAACAAAATCTGGTCAACCAAAAACTGTCCATTGTAGCTAAAACCGTTGCCGATATACGCAAAAACATCAAAAACACTCCACGAAGTCCCCAATAAATCGTTGAACAGATTGATGAAAAAATAGGCATATTTGAAGTAACACAACAGCCCCAAATCAATACAAACCGACAAAACAAGCCAAATTTTTGCCCGATGGGTGTGGCGTGTGCGAACAATCTGCCGTGCAATAAGCCAATCCGAAACCGTTACAAAAAGCAGTATGAGCAGAAAAATGCCCGAAGTTTTGTAATAGAAAAACCACGAAGCAAGTAGCAAAAAGACGTTGCGAAGATGCAGTTTTACGTGCTGTTTTTGGTGCAGTTGGCGATACGTGTGAGCCGATATTGGAAAATAGCAGATAAAAAGATAAATGAGGTATACCATCAAAAAGAACCCCCAGAAATACTTTTGCGTAAAGAGTAGGGGTTTATCGGCTGAAAATGAAAATATGTTGCACAACACATGCATCATTATTCTATTTGAATTTTATGTGCCATTGTCCATTGGTCATTGCGATTGAGAGAGGACGTTCGAACTCGCCAAAAATAAACACCCGATTGCAATTTTTCCAAACCTACATAATCTTTTGAATACAGAAAATCCTGCGGCGTTTCGGTCGAAAAAACGATATGTTCAAACGCTTCATCGGTTGCCACTTGGAACTGAAATATCACGGCTTTGGCACCGCTCCGCCACGAAAATTCAATGGGGAAACTTTCTTTACTATGGTTCTTTGGGGAAAGTAATTTGGTCTTTTTGAGCTTAGCATCGGCCGTATTAAAGACGCGAAAAGAGTACTCATTATCGTATTTATCCAGCACACTTACGGCAAATTTATGGCTATTATAGGAGATATGGTCGGGTAATTCAAAATAATTTTCATAGGCGATGCCAAGCAAAAATTTTGCCTGATTGAATAGTTTATGGACACTATTGGTCTCGTTTGCACTATAAAAATCCTCGTTTGGGATGGCGTAAAGGGCAAAATGTACCTCATTAAAGTTACCGTTAAAGTCCCAAAAAATAGTGTTGTCTCGAATGATTATATTTTCCACCATCGGCATCAACGTGGCAGGCTTCCAATTGATAGCGGGACAAAGAGCCGGATACGGGAAAACATAACTAAATTTTTCACGCAAACTATTGTCAAAAATCCAGCCTTTAGTGTTAAACAGAACCGACCCAGCCTGATTTTTGGGAACCGCTTGGCGATTTAATAAAGCCTCATTGGGCAATTCATTGATGGAATAAAGCCCGCTATTGTAGCGATAGACAGCCATGCTGGGATACATGCGAAGGTTATACGGCTCGCACACCTTCCCCCACCAACGGCACAAAGTCTCATAATCCTGCTCGCTCCCAATCCCCCAATACAACTGGGGTGAAATATAATCCACATACCCTCCTTTTATCCACGCAATCGGGTCGCAATAAATTTGCTTGTACATATCTGCCCCGTTCACGTTTGCGGGTAAGGTTAAGCCCTCGTTTTGTGCCACTCTGTCGTTCATCGTCCAAATCCCAAAAGGAGCCACTCCAAACACCACCCAAGGACAAACCGCTTGAATCGTGTCGTAAAGCGACTTGATCATTGTGTTCACATTATTCCGCCTCCAATCGTGGATAGTTATGCCTGCTGGCTTATACCGTTGTACCGATTTAGCATCTTGTGTAGTGGTTCCATCGTAGGAATAAAAGTAGTCATCCAAGATGATGCCGTCCACCCGATAATGGTTGATGATGTCTCCGACTATCTTTTTTATTTGTCGCTGAACGGCTGGATTGCCAGGGTCTAAAATGGTACACGTCTTATACTTTAAAAGCCAATCGGGATGCGTTCGGGCATAGTCATTCCGCAAATCGTCTCGGTGCTTCCAACCTTGTTGTAAGGCATAACGATACGGATTGATCCAACCATGACATGACAAACCCCGCTTATGACATTCTTCGATACAAAATTCGAGAGGGTCATAGCCTGGATTCACGCCACGCCCTTTATTGAGCCACGAAGACCACGGCTCGTATGCCGAATGATAAAAAGCATCACAGGCAGGCCGAATCTGAAAAAAAACAGCATTGAAGTTGAGACTTGCGACAGAATCTAAAATCTCACATAACTCCCGCTGCTGTTTTTTTATATCCGTTATTGAATCGGATGGCCAATCGGTGTTGAGTACTGTTGTGAGCCACGTTGCCCGCATTTCACGCTTGGGTGATTGTGCAAAAAGCAAACAGGTAAACAAAAGGCAAACAAGGACACAAGCCACACGATGAGCCAACCTTTCCATCTTTTATTCGTTACCTATCAATATGTTAACGACGAGTACTACTACTGCTTCCACGCGACGAACTGCTACTGGACGAACTGCTTCGCGAAGAACTTCCGCCAGATGAATAACTCCCACGTGATGATGAACCACTCGAGAAACTGCTTGACGAACTCGAAGTGCTTCTTGACGAACTACCCGTATAACTACGTGACGAGGTCGAACTGCTCCGCGAACTACTGCTGGACGAGTATGAAGGAGCAGAAGACGAACTCCGCGATGACGTAGAGTAGGAAGCCGAACGCGAAGGAGAGCTGGACGTACTATAACTTGAGCCACCGACTGAGCGTGTCGAAGAACTGGATACCGAACGCGATGAAGCAGCACTACTGCTGCCGCTCGAACGGGTTGTCGTATAGCTGGTGTTTGAACGATTAGAAGCCGTTGACACACTACGAGAAGGTGCACTCGTTGCACTGGCACTTCGACTGGAGGCCGTCGCACGCGAAGAACTCTCTACAGAACGACTCGAAGCCGTGTAGGAACTGCCGTAGGTTGTGCGAGGAGCCGCAGAACGAGTCGAGGCTGCACTACCCACCCTTGTCGTACTACCCGAATAAGCCGAACGATTAGTCGCTGCCGAACGGTTTGAAGCCGCACTACCTGTCGTACCACGAACGCTATATAAATCTCTTGCATTCGAGATGGAACGGCTTGTAGGAGTAGCATAACGAACCGAGCGAGATGCGAACGAACGGTCAGGATACCGCGTTACATAGTCCCTCCGAGAAGGAGACGCTGCACGCATCGAAACATAAGTCGGACGCGGTCTATATGCATAACAGTACGAGCAAAAGTGGTGATGATAGAGGAAATCATAACAACGACCGTAGAAAA
>JAEELX010000055.1 GCA_016282955.1 Paludibacteraceae bacterium
AACAAATTATTCAACCAACCCAAATGAATAGCCCGAATGATGCGGGAAATCAATCTGCCAATGAGGTTCAAAACGAGTGCCGAAGCGAGAAAAACCAACACATACGCAATCACATCGTGAATCTCCTTTGCGCCACCAAAAGTCGCCACCAACCAGACCGCAAACGACGGTGCGAACACATTACACAGCACAAAAGCAACCACCACCGTGATAATCGCCACCACTTCCATCACAAATCCGTGCATAACGCCTTTGACAAGACCCACCAAAATTGGCACCAATATGACTAAATCCAACCAATTCATACCATTCACTAAGTTTGCAAATGTACGAAAAAACAATTATTTGAGCAATAAAAAGCGGATTTTTCGCAAAAAAATACTATCTTCGTGCCACAAATCCAAAACTCAATGGGTATGAAAACGCTTCATGTGGTGTTCGTGATGGTTTTGAGCAGTTTGGCTGTTTTTGCGAACGAAAAGGACACGATCCGTAGCCAAATCCCTTCGGCAACAAACTCCGAAATGATGACTTTGTGCAAAAAAAATGCTACCAAAAATGCGTTGGTTGGGCAACAAAACTGTGATTCGTTGCAAGTAGAAACGCCCGACGAGTGGTATAAAGAGAATCTTAAATCTAATTGCTTGATTGATAAGCAATTATATCTCCGAAAAGATTGGCAATCCAATGCGAGTGTGGTTTTGAAAAAAACGCGTTTTCAAAAAATGCAAAAAGCGGATTTTGAGCAATGGTTGTCATCGAACGGTTCGGTACTAAATTCGCCACTCAATCAGCAATATATGGCGTTGTACAAGAATTGTTCGGTGAGTTTTCCGCACCACGCAAATCTGCTTTTTTGGTACGATTATTATCAGTATCGTCCACCCACAGATTGCGAAAAAATCTACAATTTTCAATACTTACGAAAGGATATTTACATTATTCCACCTATTGTGCAAGGGTTTTTACGTGGATTTTTATTTGAACCATTGAACGAAAATTATAAATAAATTGTGCTTATGAAAAAAGTTCTCATTTTGGCACTAAGTGCCCTGAGTAGTTTACTACTTTATGCTAATGATACGACAAATTTGTCTACAACTCCAAAAGTGTGTACAGAGATGTTTTCTACACTTAAAAATGAGGATATAATTAAGTCCCAAGCAAGTAATATCACACAACTTTTGTCGGGACAAATGGCAGGAGTACAAGCAATTACGCCTTCAGGACAACCTGGAACTATTTCTTCGTTACGAATTCGCGGTATTGGTTCGATGGATGCTCTTTGTGAGCCGTTATACGTCATAGATGGCATTCCGAGCAATCCTCAAGAGGTATCCACTCTATCCAATAGTGATATTGAAAGCGTGCATGTGCTCAAAGATGCGATGGCAACAGCTTTGTATGGGATGCGTGGTGCTAATGGTGTAATTTTAATTACGACACGATGTGGCGATAGCGAAAAAATCAAAGTGAGCGTAGATGCAAAATGGGGAACAAATCAAAGAGCGGTGCCAAATTACGATGTAATAAAAGATCCGCGTTTGTATTATGAAACAGCCTACAAAGCATTATATAGCAATTATGCTAAAAACTATTCCGCTTCTGAAGCTGATCGTTTGGCTTACGAAAATTTATTAATTTATACATGTTATACGGTCCCTGATGGAGAGCGTTTGATTGGCACAAATGGGAAAATTAATCCTAATGCGACATTGGGATATGTTACTTCCACAGGGAATATGATCTACCCAGATGATTGGGAAAAAGAAGTTTTTGGTAAAGGCAATTTTCGTCAAGAATATAATCTGAGTTTGTCGGGTTCTACGAATAAAACTAACTATTTAGCTTCGGCTTCTTACTTAGACGATGCAGGAATTATTGACAATTCGAATTTTAAACGCATAACAACACGCATAAACGCCGATTTTCATCCGAAAAAATGGCTTAAATTTGGGACGAAAATGAGTTATGCAAACGCTAAGATGAATTATCCTGCCGAGGATTCATACGGTTCACAATCTTCTGCGAATATTTTTTATATGACTAATTTTATCGCACCTATTTATCCACTTTATCTTCGTGATTCAGAAGGAAATAAAATGAAAGATGAGCATGGATTTTTATACGATTACGGTGATTTCAGTAGTGAATCTCGTCGCCATTTTATGGTTTCAGGTAATCCTATAAGCGAAAATAAACTGAATAAAGCTTTGTATCAAAAAAATCATTTTAATGGTAAATATTTTTTGGACTTAGAACTCTACAATGGTTTGAATTTAACGGCAAATGTGGGAGTTCTTAACCAACATTCAAACCATGAAAAAATGCAAAATCCGTATTATGGGCAATGGGCAACTTCGGGTGGTTTTTTAGAGCAAACACAAGAAAAAGTTTCTGCTGTAAATCAACAATATATGATAGCATACAACAACTATTTTGCTGATTTACATCAGGTAGATTTGATGTTGCGTTATGAAAATTATCAATACAAATATCGCTGGACATATACTTATCAAACGATTTATCACCCATACGATTCACGGCAATCAACAAGTACAGAACGCACTAATTTTTTGGCTAATTATAAGACGCAATCTTTATTTATGCAAGCACAATACGCATTTGCAAATAGATATTTTGTCTATGGCTCATATAACAGGAACTCAACTTCTCGTTTCACCAAAGAGCATCGTGGGGGAAATTTTTGGGCTGTTGGATTGACGTGGAACCTAAAAGGCGAACCTTTTTTGCAAAATGTATCACAAATATCATCGCTTAAAATCAAAACTTCCTATGGGAAAGTGGGAAATGATGGTTTAGCAACTATTGATGGTATTGTTAGTTATGATTTAACAGAAGATAAGTATAAAACTACGGAAGCTAACGGAATTTATAGCAGTTTTCTAACTTCTAAAGGGAATAAAGATATTACATACGAAAACTCCTATCATTTTAATGGAGGCATTGAGTTTAGCTTGTTTGATAATCGTTTGAATGCTACTATGGAAGGGTGGAAAAAACGTACAACGAATATGTATTTTTATAGACCTCAACCCTCTTCTGTTAGTTATAAAAATTACCCTACAAATGATGGAGAATTGAGTAATGTGGGTGTTGATATTGCATTGAGCGGTGTTCCTTATCAAAGCAAAAACGTACGTTGGGATATATTTTTTACTTTATCTTCCTATAAAAACAAGATAGTGAAAATAAGCGAAGCGTTTAAAAAAAATGGCTTTACAAAAAACAATTATATTTATCGTGAGGGAGAATCGTTGTACAATTTACACCTCAAATCGTATGCAGGTGTGCATAAACAAACAGGTAAATCATTGTGGTACTTAACCCCAGAAGATAATAAAACAAAAATCACGTCTTTGGTTTATGAAGCACTATATTGCGAAACGGGCGATATATTGCCCAAGGCGTATGGTGGATTTGGTACAAATTTGATAATTTACGGCGTGGATTTTGGAATTACGTTCAATTATCAGTTGGGTGGTAAAATTTACGATAATGGTTATCGTCTATTGATGCATGGAGGAATTTATAGAGGAATTTATAATATTGGTACAAATTGGCATAAAGATATACTAAATGCATGGACAGCAGAAAATCCGAATACCAATATACCTGCTTTTGATGAAAATGTAAACGTAGATTCTGATAGATTCCTTATTTCAAGCAACTATTTGAGCCTTCAAAATATCACTTTGGGTTATACTTTGCCTGAAAAATGGCTGGAGAAAATTCATATCAAAAAGGTTCGTTTGTATGCTGTTGCGGACAATGTAGTTTTATTTTCTAAACGGCAAGGTTTAGATCCTCGTCAAGATTTAACAATGTATACTGGATGTAATTATGCAATAATACGTTCCATTTCTGGCGGAATAAACATCATTTTTTAGATAATTCATTCTGTACTGAAGATTTGGACTATGATGTCTATTTTTGCGTGCAGATTGACAAACTAAATCTGACCATGTTATATCATGTGAGAAGGGTTTGAAGGTACAATATCGTAGCAAAAAAAGAGTCTTTAGAAAACTATGTGAAAACGTTTTAATTGGAAAAGTATAAAAAAAATTGCACTTTTTCAGATATTTTTTAATTTTGCAACACTATATTGAAGCGAAAAATACACGAGTTAACTGCTAAAATAGCACTCGTAACTCCTATGAATAGGCAAAATATACAAAACGATGATTTACTACTTTTCAGCCACAGGCAATAGCCAACATGTTGCCGAACGAATCGCCGAAGCAATCGGCACGCAGGCACAATCGATTGAGACCGCCGACACCAATATCATGTTGCAAGACCGCGAGCCATTGGGCTTCGTCACGCCTACCAATTGGAACGAACTGCCCGTGCTGGTACGCGAATTTATCCAAAAAGCCAACATCCGTATGGCACAAGAGAATTACGTTTTTACCGTTGCCACGTATGGTTTTTTGCAAGGTTTTGTTTGTGGAGATGCCAAGCGAGAACTTGCGAAAAAAGGCATAACGATGAATGCTGGTTTTAGTGTGAAAATGCCCGATAGTTGGACGCCGATGTTTGATTTGAGCGACCCGCAGAAAGTGCAACAGCAAGTGGATGCTGCCGAACCACAGATAGACGCGGTGATTGAGATGATTAAGGCACGCGTGCAAGGCAACAACAGCCACGACCGAATGCCGTATTTCCTCTTTCCGCTCACCGACCGTTTGTTGACTTACGAACGGCAGACGAAGTTTTTTGGCGTGGACGATAGCCGTTGTATTGGTTGTGGTTTATGTGCCAAGAAATGCCCTGTGCAAGCGATTGAAATGCAATCTTTTGATACCCCCAACGAAACCAACAAAGTGGGCAAACACCCGTTTGGACGGCTGAACGCTGTGCCTTATGTCTTGGTTGCCTCCATCGTTGCCCGAAGTTTGCCATCCATTACAACAACAAGACCCAATCGCACGGACAATATCAACATAGTAAGTACTACAAAAAATAAAACTTGCTGGTTGAACATAGTTTGAACTCCTCTGGTTTGAGGCAACGATTTTGCAAAAAATATGTATAGTTTGCAACACTATATCAAAAAAAATAGTAACTTTGTACGAAAAATAAAACACAAAATAGAATTGTATGATTTATAGTAAAGAAGTGCAGGGTATGTGCCCTGTGGCAAAGGGACCCAATCACGGTCCGGCTCCCATTCCCGAAGAGGGCAAGTGGGTTAAGGCAAAAGAAATCAAAGATATTTCTGGTATGACGCACGGTGTGGGGTGGTGTGCTCCGCAACAAGGTGCTTGTAAGTTGAGTCTCAACGTGAAAAACGGTATTATTGAAGAGGCTTTGGTCGAAACGATTGGTTGTTCGGGTATGACCCACTCGGCGGCTATGGCAGCGGAGATTCTCCCCGGCAAAACCTTGTTGGAAGCTCTCAATACCGACCTCGTTTGCGATGCCATCAATACGGCTATGCGGGAGTTGTTCTTGCAAATCGTGTACGGTCGCACGCAGTCGGCTTTTTCCGAAGGTGGCTTGGCTATCGGTGCGGGTTTGGAGGACTTGGGTAAAGGTTTGGTGAGCCAATGCGGCACGCTTTATTCAACCCGCGAAAAAGGTCCTCGTTACTTGCAACTGACCGAAGGCTATATCACGCGTGAGTTCTTGGACGAAGACAACGAGATTTGTGGCTACGAATACGTCCACATGGGCAAGTTCATGGAAGCCATCAAGAAAGGTGTTAATCCCGAAGAGGCTTTGAAGGCAAATACTGGTACGTATGGTCGTACCACCAAAGAGCAGGGTGCAGTACGTAGTATAGACCCACGAAAAGAGTAAATTATAAACGATTAAAACAGAAAATTATGATACGACCAGTACAATTTGAAAGTCAAGATAGACGTGAAAAACATATCTTGGAAGTATTGAATCAATACGGCATCAAAAGCATTGAAGAAGCGAACAAAATTTGCGAAGAACATGGCTTAGACCCTTATCTGACGTGCGAAGAAACGCAACGTATCTGCTTTGAGAATGCAAAATGGGCATACGTGGTGGGTAGTGCGATTGCCATCAAAAAAGGTTGCAAAAACGCTGCTGATGCGGCTGAAGCCATTGGTATCGGTTTGCAGGCATTTTGTATCGCAGGTTCGGTGGCTGACGACCGAAAAGTGGGTATCGGACACGGTAACTTAGCGGCTCGTTTGTTGCGTGAAGACACCGAATGTTTTGCTTTCTTGGCAGGACACGAGTCATTTGCTGCGGCTGAAGGTGCCATCAAAATTGCCGAAATGGCGAATAAAGTGCGTCAAAAACCATTGCGTATTATTTTGAATGGACTTGGCAAAGATGCAGCGATGATTATTTCGCGAATCAATGGATTCACGTATGTGCAGACGGAATTTGACTATTTCACGGGCGAGTTGAAGGAGGTTAAACGCAAAGCCTATTCGAACGGTCCGCGTGCCAAAGTGAACTGCTACGGTGCGGACGATGTGCGTGAAGGTGTGGCTATTTTGTGGCACGAGAACGTGGACGTGAGCATCACGGGTAACTCGACCAACCCTACTCGTTTCCAACACCCTGTGGCAGGAACGTACAAAAAAGAACGTGTGTTGGCAGGTAAACCCTATTTCAGTGTGGCTTCGGGTGGTGGTACCGGTAGGACGTTGCACCCCGACAACATGGCTGCGGGTCCTGCAAGTTACGGTATGACCGACACGATGGGACGTATGCACTCTGATGCACAGTTTGCGGGTTCGTCTTCGGTGCCAGCCCATGTGGAGATGATGGGTTTCTTGGGCATTGGTAATAACCCGATGGTGGGTTGCACGGTCGCCTGTGCGGTGAACGTGTCGTTAGCACTGAACAAGTGATTTTCAAAAGAGGGCAGGTTTTTTCCTGCTCTTTTTTTTTAATGGTGGTTGGTTTGGGATAAAAACTCCGTAGGTAATAAAAAAGCCCAACCGAAGTCAGGCTATAGGTTTTTCAACCTTCGGTCATTACGACCTTATTGTGACAAGCTTGAAGAAGAAATGTATAAAGGGGAGTTAATATGGAGTTGTGGCTTGCTGAAGAAGAGAAGAGATATACAACCGCGAGGATGATCGATGTAAAAGCCTCGTTGGGTGCCAAGGCGTGGCTTTCGAGATGCGGGCTACTTTTGGCAGGCTTTTCCTAAATTGAAAGGTGAAAGGTGAAAAGTGAAATAGGAAAGGTGAAAAACGCTTCACCGATTCACCATGTTTCACCGCTTCACCAATTAACTTTCGTTTGCGTCAGCAAAAAGGCTTGGTGTCTCATGAACACTCCTTTTGTAGCTATTATTGGACGATTAACCTTTTGGCTTATTTTTGGCAAACGAGGGGATTTGTTGCGGATAATGTTCAAAATGATTCCCAATCACCACTATATCCGCTCCAGCGTTGAATGCCTCTTGCATTGTTTGTTCGGTTTTGATGCCCCCACCGACGATGAGTGGGATGTGCAGATGGGCTTTCACTTGACGGATGATTTCCGTACTAACAGGTATCGCGGCACCACTTCCAGCCTCCAAATAAATCAGTTGCATTCCCAATAGTTCGCCCGCAATCGCCGTATCAACAATCAAATCCACATCCTGTTGCGAGTACGGAACGCAGTGGGTCGCTTGCTCCACCGCACTTTTTTTACCTCCATCAATCAAAATATACCCCATCGCAATCGTCTCAATTTGACTCTGTTGGATGGCTCTTGCGGCACGTATTTGTTGCCCAATAAACATCTGCCAATCGGTCGCATTGAGTACACTCAAAAATAGCAAAGCGTCTGCGTGAGCACAAAACTGATGGATATTACCCGGGAAAAGGACGATCTTTTGCGGTACATGCTTTTTCAAATACAGCACAAAATCTTCTATTTTTTGCCCCGTACTGCCTCCCACAAACACCAAATCCACCTCGCTTTGCTTGATTTGTTCACACATCAGCGACAAGTCAATCGGCTTTTCGGGGTCCAACAAAACCACCAATATCGGCTTTTGTTTGCTCGCATGCTCTCGTATGTAATTCATCACTGCCATTGGAACGTCTCTACCAGATGCATCGCGTCTGCGACAATGTAGTTAATGACAGGTGCAAGCGAATCTTGGTTGGGCAAACTCTCAATGTACACGGCCCCACGAAAAAAATGATGCACGCTGTCGGTCAAATAAAGTTGGATGGGCGAAGCCGTATTACCTCGCAACTCGTAAAAAAGTCCCCAAACATGCAGCGAATCATTGCTAAACTCCTTCTCGGGAATGGAACTAGCCTTATTGACGTGATTATACACAAAATCTTGGCACTCGTTGCTAAAAGCCCGAAAGTCGTTGCGGTTGCGGATGCGTTTGTACGTGCAATGGATTTTTGCCCTAAACTGCGGGTAGCGAATGTCAATCCAATACGGTTCGGCATCACGTGGCTGAAAATCAACCACAGCATTGGTCGATAACTCAAATTGGTACGGGTAACCTTTCGGAGCAAAATGTTCGTAATTAAAATCAGGAACATCAATGCGATAATAGCCATAACCTTTGGGTGTATACGTTTTTTTACAGCCAACGACACCCAACGCCACAATAATTAGTATGTATTTCCAAAATTTCATTCGCCAACTTTCACTGCTGCAAAGATACAATTTTTTCATTGAATGCTATATTTTTCTTTGCGACCGTTGCAATGTCAGGCATAAAAAAAGAATGTGCTTTTTTGAACACATTCCTTTTTCTTGCTGTTTAGCAGAGCATTATTGTTTTTTTAACGCATCTTCAATAAAAGCGATTGCATCGCCGACCGTACTGATTTTTTGCGTTTCTTCGTCAGGAATAGAAACACCAAATTGACTTTCAAATTCCATAATCAATTCTACAATATCCAACGAATCTGCGTTCAAATCAGCGGAAAATGTAGCGTTGTCGGTAATTTGAGATTCTTCAATTCCCAATTTATCAACGATAATAGCTTTTACTTTACTTTTAATTTCTTCAGACATAACATTTTTAATTTAGTTATCTTTCGGTTAAAAGATTGAGTTAATAATAATTTTTACTTTTTGTTGCCTAACCAGGACTCGAACCCAGACAGACAGAACCAGAATCTGTAGTGCTACCATTACACCATTAGGCAAAGCGTTTTAATAGGAGGTTCGTTGCGTGGCAGCATAGCTTATTTTAAGGGCTTGTGCATACCGCAACTCTTGCTTTATGTCGGCAATAACTCCCATCTTCGTCTCTTTGTCTGCCTTGATGCACATGGTAAGCAAATTCGCTTCTTCGCCCATGGCTGACATTTCTTTTATCACATAATCGCGTATCTCCTTTTTCTCTGCGAAGGCATCGTCCAATTGAATACGCGTCTCGGCACCATATTTCTTCTGAAATTCTTTCGTGGGCATACCAACATAGATGTAACGCACCAGCGATTTTTTCTCCAATTTGGTTAATTCCGTTGCTGAAGGGTTTTGAATGATTACTTTGTACGTAACCTCCTTCATAGACGTAACCGACATAAAGAAAAACAGAAGCATGAAGATAATGTCGGGCAACGAACTCGTGTTCAGAGCCGGCATCTCTCGTTTTTCATTTCTACGTATTTTTGCCATATCAATTTCCTCCGTAATTTTTAGGTTCCGCTTCGGATATTTTCTGAGGATAAACCTTCATCACTTGTTTTTGTTGGTCTTCACTCAACTCGTTATACGCTTTGTGAAAATAACCTTGTGCACATTCGTTACGCAACTCATTGTAAGCAGCCACCAACTCATTCTGCACGTCCAAATACGCCTGATACTCGGTATCAACGTCATTTTGGACAGAAATCACGTGTTGCTTGGTATGTTTTGCATAACCGATGGGTGCACCAAAATCTACATCTGTGAAAACCTCTGGCAAATGCGGATCATCATTTTCATTCAAAACGAACTCTTTTACTTTGTCACGTAATTGATGAATGTCCAGCAGTTGTCCTTGCACCATCAGTTGGTTAGCAGAGTTAATCTTGACAATCAACAAGTTACGTTTCTTTACCTTGTTTTCCTCGTCTTCTACTTTTTGTTCGTCTTCGGGTGGGGGAGGCAAACGTCTCGCAAGTCCCTGATTAACATCCATAGAAGTGGTAACCAAGAAGAATATCAGCAGTAAAAAAGATATGTCCGCCATTGAACTGGCATTTATTTGAGGTATCTTTTTTGCCATAATTTTAAATTTTCTTTTTTGTATAGTAAACGCCCCAAGCGAGTGTTCCCAAAGTACAAATAAACAATATATACGTCAAATAAATCAATGCGTCACTCAATTTAGCCATCGCACCCACATTGTCGGTTCCTTCGTAGCCAATGATTTTCACTTCTTCGCGACTGCCTAAAATCCAGCAGAGCAGAGCAATGAAAATGAACGCTCCGATAACGATAAAACTTTGTATCGCTTTTTCCCTATCTGTTTTGTACTTTTCTCTAAATTCCAAAACGACGATAGTGAGCGTAACGCACGTAACACCCAAAAACAGAATATAATTCCAAATGAGCATAAGGTCTGTAAAAGTGGGAATATCCAAGAAATCGCCTGCCACTTCCAACGAACCACTGCTACCACCAGCAAAGAACAAAATCGAAACAACAATGCCAATAGCCAGCAAAGCCCACAAGGTAATTCTTGTTAATTTATCGTATTCTCTTAAATCAATTTTCATAGGATTTGCTTTTTAGTACATTATTTATTTCTTGCCGTTTTTCTCTGCATATTCTACAACGATGTCCAACAGAGAAATGGAACTATCTTCCATCTCGTTGGTCAAACCTTCAATCAACGAAAGAATGTAATTGTAGAACACTTGGAGGATGATAGCGATAATCAAACCGAGCAAAGTCGTAAGCAAGGCCACTTTGATACCACCAGCCACAACCGTTGCCGAAATATCACCTACTTGTTGAATCTTATCGAATGCGGCGATCATACCAATAATCGTTCCCAAGAAACCCAACGAAGGAGCAATCGAAATGAAAAGCGAAATCCAACTGAGGTTCTTCTCTAAAAGTCCCAACTGAACGCCACCGTAACTTGCCACCGTTTTTTCAACCACGTCAATGCCTTCATCGTAGCGGCTCAAGCCTTGGTAGAAGATACTTGCGACAGGCCCGCGTGTGTTGCGGCAAACCTCCAACGCTGCTTCAATACCACCTCGATTGAGAGCCTCTTCAACATTCGTCAAAAGCACTTTGGTGTTCGTTTTACTCAAACTCAGATAGATGATTCGTTCAATACAAAGAGCCAAACCAAAAACTAACGTAAGCAAAGTAGCGGCCATAAAGCCTGCACCACCTTCTATAAATTTAGTTTTAAGTGTCTTGTGTAAAGCAACGAGTCCACCGTCTTCTTCAGCGGGGTCGTTTTGACTAACTTGTTCTGTTTCCACTGCATTTGCAGCCTCTTCCTGTGCCATCAATGTAACATTTCCGGCTAACAACATTGCAATCACCGTTAAGGTGGTGAATAATTTTTTCATCGTTATTTTTATTTTAAATTTATATTACGTTTTTGTGCGGAGAGACGGAGATTCGAACTCCGGAAACCCTTTAGGGGTTTACACGCTTTCCAGGCGTGCCTCTTAAGCCACTCGAGCATCTCTCCGTATCGCTCTCTCTAATTTTTTTGCAGAACATTACGCATCTAACATTCCACACTAAAACAATCGCAAAGGTATAAAAAAAATAAAAAAAAGCAATATCTTTCGTAAAAAAAACAATTTTGTAGATTTGAGACCGATAAAAAAGGACTTTTAGAGGGATAAAAAGCGGTTTATTTTACCTGTCGCACACAAATAGTTGCGATTTTTGTTGGATTAAAATTTTGTCGCAAAAAAGAAAAATTGCACGAAATGGATTTTTTTGTACATTTGTGGTGTTTTTAATGCGGAAAGAACGATGGAATGGTTTAGTAATTTATTTTTCGGCACGGGCATTGCACATTCGATTTTTGTGCTAACAGTGGCTATCGCTGCGGGTATTTTTTTAGGAGAAAAGTTAAAATTCAAAGGTATCACGTTGGGTATCACGTGGATTTTATTTTGTGCCATAGCGTGCAGTCATTTTGGGATGACGCTTGACCCACTGACGGAGGCGTTTGCAAAGGATTTGGGTTTGATTCTGTTTGTCTATTCCATTGGTTTGCAGGTGGGTCCTTCGTTCTTCTCCTCGTTTGGCAAAGGTGGCTTGAACCAAAATATAGTAGCAACGAGTGCCGTGCTTCTTAGTTGCCTAATGGCGTATCTGATTCATCTGGTGAGTGGCGAAGACATGGCAGTGATGACGGGTATCCTCTTTGGTGCGGTAACGAATACGCCAGGGTTGGGTGCAGCACAGCAGACCTATCAAGACCTCACAGGCGTTTCGAATCCCGACATTGCGAGTGGATATGCGATGGCGTATCCGTTGGGCGTGGTGGGTATTATCTTTTCGATACTATTGATTCGTTGGATTTTCCGCATTAAGTTGGACAAAGAGGAGGAGCAAGTGAAGAATGAAAAAGGCGAAGAGAAGCAAATCGTCTGTTTAGATATGAAGTTAACCAATCCCCAAGTGGAAGGTATCCGCGTGCGTGATTTACAACTATTGACCCATATCACCATCGTGGTGAGCCGAATGATTGATGTGGAGGGTAATGAATTGATGCCTGACCCCGATACGATATTGCATGTGGGCGATTATGTGCGTTGCGTCACCGATACAAAAAACGAACGTACCTTGCTGTTATTGGGTGAGCCGATGGAAATTGCATGGGAAGAAAAGGATGTGCATCTGGTTACGCGACATATCATCATCACGAATCCGAAAATCAACGGCAAACGTATCAGTGAATTGAAGGTGCGGGAGGTCTTCCATATTACCCTTACGCGTATTCGTCGGGCAGGGGTTGAACTGCTTGCTACATCGGATTTGGTGTTACAAATGGGTGATAGACTTACTGTGGTAGGCGACAAAGACACGTTGGAAAAAATTGCCAAATGGTTTGGAAATAACACCAAGAAATTGGATACACCGAACTTGGCATCGCTGTTTTTCGGAATTTTGTTGGGCGTTGTGTTAGGTTCGTTGCCAATCATGTTGCCGGGCTTATCGCAGCCGTTTAAGTTGGGTCTGGCAGGCGGTGCACTCATCGTATCGATTTTGATTGGTGCGTTTGGTACAAAATATCATCTCATCACCTATACCACCACTTCAGCCAACCTGATGATACGGGAGATTGGCATATCGCTTTTCTTGGCTTCGGTGGGCTTTGGTGCGGGCAAGACGTTTATCCCAACCCTACTTGGAGGTGGGTATGTTTGGATTGGCTACGGTGTGTTGATTACCTTGATTCCACTACTAGTCATTGTTATCGTAGGACGCAAA
>JAEELX010000056.1 GCA_016282955.1 Paludibacteraceae bacterium
GTTACTATTAAAAGTTTCCACTTTATTTTGCGAAAAAGCAATAGTGTATATGCATAAAGCACATACGATAAAAAATAACCGTTTCATTAGGAATAATAATTAGTTAGCACCGAGTGAACTTTGTAAATCGTTAATTACATCGTAGAATTTACGCAAAACACGAGGATATTTTTCGTAACATTCATCACCTGAGCAATCTGGGTCGTCTTTAATCTCTGAAGAAACACGAATTTTGTAAGATAGTTCAGAGTCATCTTCTCCACCAATAATTACTCGTACTTCTAACCGAGTACGAACCGTTTGACCACTTTCAAAAGAGGTGTTTTTCCACGCCGTTTTAATCCAACCAGCCGCTTTGTCACGCACTTCAACATTTTCAAAATTATCTGTTGCAACTCCCATTATCCTACGCCAAACTTGGTCTTCTTTCAACCCTTTTTTGCAAGTAATAGTCATAAATTTGTTGGCAATATCCACACCCTCGCTACTACCTACGGATTGTTTGAGTGCTTCATCTTCATACAACGTATAAGCGACTACCGTCTTTGGATTGTCTTTAAGCAAACGGATGTTTTTGCGAGTAATATACCCAGGTGCTTCAAATTTCAAAACAACAAAATCTGTGTTTTTGTCAAATTTGTAGTCATAAGTACCATTACCCACTTCTTGCCCGTTAATGAAAATTTTAGCATTTTCAGGTGTAACGTGAATTGTTTTTACACCCTTTGCAGCAAACATTGCTACAGAGCATACGCATGCAAGCGTTACTAATAAAATTTTTCTCATACTATTAATGTGTTAAAATTTTGCCTACTCACTTGGCTTTTCGGCTTCCTCCGTATTTTATAAATTAATGCTCGTATAGGCACATAAAGAAAGCGTAGACCCAATCGTTGCTTATTCACAACTTGAGACCTTCGCATGCCTGAGAACCAAATAAACAACAATGAAACCTACGCCGATATGACAACTGCCTGCTAAGAACAGCAGAGCAAGTATGAACGTCATACCCGTAGGCGTCCGTGTCTGCTTTGTTTCTGGTTCTTTTTGAAAGTTGCGAAGTTTCAAGTTGTAGAACACAAAGCGTCAATAAACGCCATCAATATGTAATGAACCCACATCCAACCACCGTAAAATAATACGGCTTCGGCATAGATTCGGTGCGAAAGTAGTAAAAATAAATTGATATATGCAAAAATAATCCACTGAAAATTGCCAAAAACTTGGCAGAGTTGGAGAAATAAGCCACGCAAGTCCCTTTATTTTTTAGGAATAATGCGGAAATCGGTGGGATTGGTGCCGTTTGTTTGACGACGGAACCATGAGCCAAAATGCGATTGATTTTCAAAACCTAACGCATTACTGATTTGCTGGATATTCATGGACGAGGTCCGAAGCATTGTTTTGGCTTGTTGGAGGATATAGCTATTTATCCACTGCGTAGCGGTTTTCTTGGTTATTTCTTTGAGCGTATTGGTGAGGTATTTGGGCGAGATACAGAGTTTTTGGGCAAAAAAATCAATATCTATCTCTTTGCTAACATTTTTTTCGAGCAAATCAAAGAATAAGTTCGTTATTTCCTCTTTACGATTGATGATTGCGTCGCTCAAAAAAGCGTCTTTATATAACGTTTGCAAGTAGAATTGCAACGAACGCAACAAATTGATCGTGATGGCGTACATATTGGGTTGATTAGATGGAGTAGATAGTATCTTTTGCAACGTATCAAAATAAAGCGTCAAGGTAGCAAAAGCGGTCTCGTCTAACGAAATACACGGATGATGGATTAAATTCTGTCGTATTTGGTAATAGTTGAGGACAGAATGCAATAAATCTTCATACTTCTTGGAAAATGCGATAATGCGTGCGTTAAAATCCATAAAGTTATCATTGACTTGCATAATACACTGTGGGAAAACAACAACAAGTGCAGGAGCTTGTACTTTTACGGGATGAAATTGAACATCAAAAACCACTCCCCCTGTTTGTACAAAGATGAGTGCGGTACAATTTATTCGAAAAAAAGGTGGATAATCTGCCGACAGTACATTCATGTCCATCATTTGCAAATCTGTACTGCCATCCAGCGATAGAATATTATATAAATCCTTTGACGAATTTTCTATACATTCTATATCATGCCCTAATTGATTGTCAATTTTCTTCGCCATACATCATCTTTTGTACAAAGATACGCACAAAATAGTATCCAAAAAAATGTACGCGTCATTATCTACGATTTAGAACACAATAGATACCAAATAGAACAATGAAAAAATAAAAAAACGGCTAATTTCGCCAAAAAATTGGAGGTTATGAAGATACTTTTTGTGATTGATACGTACGAAACGAACAATAATGGGACGAGCATTTCTGCCCAACGCTTTGCTCGTGAGTTGCGGAAACGCGGGCATGAAGTGATGATTTTGACGCAAGGCGAGCCAGGCGAACACCGCTTTAATGTGCCGAAATTTAATATGCCGATTTTCCAATCGTTGATGGATAAACATGACTTCAATTTTGCACGTTTTTTTGGAAAAGAAACCCTCGACACTATCCGTCAGGCTGTCAATTGGGCTGATATTGTGCATTGTTTTATGCCTTTTCCGCTCGAAACAACGGCACAACGATACGCACAAAAAATCAATAAACCTTGTACAGGAGCCTTTCATATCCAGCCAGAGAATTTAACTTCTTCCGTGAACTTAGGGAAGGTCAAGTGGGTCAATGAAGGCTTTTATTCGCAATTTCGGACACATGTATATAATTATTTTCGGCATGTACATTGCCCTTCGAGTTTTATGGCGAATATGTTAAAAGAGCATGGATTTACAGCCAAATTGCACGTCATTTCCAATGGAATACAAGACGAGTTTTTGCAGGCAGGACATCGAAATATGGAACATGGGCATCCTAAAAAATCGCCCGAATATGAAGGCAAAATCTTGATTATGATGGTTGGGCGACTCGCAGGGGAAAAGCGTCAAGATGTGCTTATCAATGCCGTGCAACATTCGCGTTATGCCGACAAAATACAGTTGATTTTTGCGGGTCAGGGACCCAAACACGAGGAGTATGTAGCGTTAGGCAAGCAGTTACCGCATCCACCACAATTTGTGTATAAAACACGCGATGAACTGATTGCATTGCTCTCGCAAGCCGATTTGTACGTGCATGCTTCCGACATGGAAAGTGAGGCCATCGCTTGTATTGAAGCCTTTGCAGTGGGTTTGGTGCCTGTCATTGCCAATTCGGATTTAAGTGCCACGCCCCAGTTTGCCTTGGATGGACGGTCGCTTTTTAAGCCTGGCGATGCAAAAGATTTGGCACGTGCCATCGACTATTGGCTTGACCATCCCAACGAAAAGGCATACATTGAGCATCTTTATCAAAAAACCGCGAAGCACTATTCGTTGGAAAATTCCGTGAGTCGTTTTGAAGAAATGTTGCACGAGGAAATAGCGGATTGTGCCCAAGCGTAAAGTACGATTGTTACTTTTTTAATTCCCAGCCTAATTTGCCTAATTTGATGAAGATGAATGTGTTTAACCGATTTTTTGCCGTTGTTGTTTTTGCTGTCCAAGGATGTGAATACGTTTTAAAATGCAGTGTAGGTAAACTAATTTTTAATGTATTTTAACAGCTCATAAATCATTTCTTTTTTGTATTTTTGTAAAAACTTTGGTGTCGTGAAAAAGAAATCGCTACGATTCGTTTGCTTAATGGTTGCTTTGATTACTATGAAAAATGGTAATTTATTGGCACAGACAAGTGGCAGTGGCACCTCGGTTTTTCATTTTATGGAGTTGCCTGTGTCGGCTCGGTTGAATGCGTTGGGTGGGAGTAATGTGGCGATAGATAATGGCGATATTTCCATGTCAGTGGCCAATCCAGCCCTTTTGAGCCAAAAAACGCACAATATGTGTCAGTTGAATTATTGCCGCTATACTTCGTGGGTGAATATGGGTAGTGCATTGTTCGGGCATAATTTTTCGCGTTCGAAGTTGGAGCAACCGACCAAACACGATTCTCTTTTTTCAAAGCCGAATTATGTTGCGGTTGGTTTTCAATTTGTTTCGTACGGCAAGATGACTTACACGGACGAGAATGGCATCACAGGTGGCGATTTCACGGCTACCGATATGGTGATTTCTGCCACGTATGCTCGCCCTCTGAGTCGCTTGTTTACGATAGGGCTTACCCTCAAACCGATTTATTCCGTGTATGAGAGTTATCATAGTTTCGCTTTGGGAGCGGATATTGGAGGGCATTATCATACCCAAGATGGTACTTTTCAATTGGGTCTCACCTTGCGAAATATCGGCTGGCAACTCAAAGGCTTTTATAGCCAAGAAGGTGGGCAACACACCGAAAAATTACCGCTCAATCTGGAGCTGGGTTGGGCATATCAGGTTGAAAAAGCCCCGTTTCGGATTGGCATGACTTTGCATAACCTCCAACGTTGGCATTTGGGGTATGGTGTGGACGCCAACGAAGCCTCTATTGCGTGGTATGATATGCTGTTTCGGCACACGATTTTTTATGTTGATGTGGTGCCACAAAGCGATAAGTTTTACCTGACGCTCAGCTATAACCATCGTCGCAACCGCGAATTACGGCTTGCATCGGCTCGCTCGTTGGCTGGAATAGCGATGGGAGGTGGAATGCGTATCAAACAATTTGGTGTGGATTTTGCTGTAAGTCAATTAAATAAACGAAATATATCCTTCCATTTAGGGTTGAGTATGAACATAAACGATTTATTGAAATGAAAAAGATAATTGTTGCCATTGACGGATACAGTGCGTGCGGAAAATCTACGCTTGCCAAACAGTTGGCACAATACGCACACTACACTTACATCGATACGGGGGCTATGTATCGAGCCATTGCATTGCATGTCTTGCGGACGCTGGGTACGAATTACACCGAGCAAGATGTGGTGGGTTTGTTGCCCGATTGTGTGGTGAGTTTTGTGCACCAAGACGATAAGCAGTTGGTTTGCTTGAATGGTGAAGTGGTTGAGGAACAGATTCGCACGATGGAGGTCGGAAAAGTGGCTTCGGAGATTGCACAAATCAAGGAGGTGAGGCAAGTGATGGTCAAAAATCAGCAACAGATGGGCGAGCAAAAAGGCATCGTGATGGATGGACGCGACATTGGGACGGTGGTTTTTCCGCAAGCCGAACTGAAAATTTTCTTGACGGCTTCGGTTGAGGTGCGGGTGCAAAGAAGGTACGACGAGTTACTCCAAAAAGGTGTCAAAACGACTATGGAAGCTGTCAAACAAGACCTTTTGCAACGTGACTTTAACGATACCCATCGTGCCGTTGACCCTTTAAGAAAGGCGACTGATGCGATTGAAGTGGACAATTCCAACATGACTTTGGAGGAACAAAAAATGTATGTTGCTAAGCTTTTTGAACAATGCGTATTGAAATAGACGAACATAGTGGTTTTTGTTTTGGCGTTACGAGTGCGATAAGCAAGGCGGAAGAAATCCTGCAAAGCCGTCCGTTGTATTGTTTGGGCGATATTGTGCATAATGGCGAGGAGATTAAGCGGCTGGCAGAGCGTGGTTTGGTTACGATAAATTATGACCAAATGGCTGAATTTCAAGGAGTTGATGTGCTTTTTCGAGCACACGGTGAACCTCCTTCCACGTACGATTTGGCGAAAAAAAATAACATCCATGTCGTTGATGCCACTTGCCCTGTGGTGCTGCATTTGCAGAAGCAAATCAAGGATATTTACGTTCAGCATCCGCAAAGTCAGATACTTATTTTTGGCAAACGCGGACACGCAGAGGTGGTTGGGTTGCAAGGGCAAACGAATAACAACGCCATCGTGATTGAGCAGGAAGAAGATTTGAAAATTATTGATTTTGAACGCGATATTTTCTTATTTTCGCAAACGACCATGTCGGTGGAAAAATTTGAACATTTGGTGCAATGTATTGAGCAAAAAATCGCTCCCAACGCCACTTTTCACTACTTTAATACGATTTGCAAAAGTGTCGCTAATCGGATGCAACAACTACAAAATTTTGCAAAAAACCACGATATGATTATCTTTGTTGGTGGAAAAAAGTCGTCAAACGCAAAAGAACTGTTTGGCTTGTGTAAGAAGATGAATGATTGTTCGTTTTTTATTGCAAACGAAGAGGAGATAACCGACGAGATGCAACAAATCATTCAACAAAAAGAGCAAATTGGTATCTGTGGAGCGACTTCTACGCCCCTTTGGTTGATGGAAAAATGTAAAAATAAAATAGAAAATTATGGCTTATCAAATTAAAACTATTGGCGTACTCACTTCGGGTGGCGATGCCCCTGGAATGAACGCAGCGATTCGTGCGGTAACCCGTGCCGCACTATCCAATAACATGCAAGTGAAAGGCATTTATAGAGGTTACAAAGGCTTGATTGATGGCGAGGTAGCCAGTTTTACGAGCGAAAATGTGAGCGGTATTATCCAGCGTGGTGGAACGATACTCAAAACGGCTCGTTGTGATGAGTTCCGCACACCCGAAGGCCGCAAAAAAGCCTATGAAACGGTTGTGAAAGAAGGCATTGATGCCCTCATTACGATTGGTGGCGATGGCACTTTTACGGGTGCTCGTTTGTTTTCGCAGGAGTTTGATATGCCCGTGATTGGTCTGCCGGGGACGATAGACAACGATTTATGGGGAACGGATGCCACGATTGGCTACGATACTTCGCTCAACACGATTATGAGCTGTGTGGATAAGATTCGCGATACAGCCACGAGCCATGAGCGTATTTTCTTGGTGGAAGTGATGGGGCGTGATGCAGGTTTTTTGACGCTCAATGCGGCGATTGCATCGGGTTCTGAAGCGGCTGTTATCCCTGAACGTGCCACGGTTTTGGAGCAATTGGAGGTGGCTATCGGGCATGGTATCCGCAAAAGCAAAAATTCAAGTATCGTTTTGGTGCAAGAACATGCTGTGGAAGGCGGTGTTGCGGCTGTGGAAAGAATAATCAAGGAAAATAATCCACATTACGAGGTTCGTTCCACTATTTTAGGGCATTTGCAACGTGGTGGGGCACCAACTGCCCAGGACCGCATTTTGGCTTCTCGTATGGGTTATGCGGCTATTCAAGCCCTCTTGGAAGAGCAACGCTCCGTGATGATTGGCATACAAAAGAACGAGATTTGTTACGTTCCGCTATCCAAAGCAATACACGAGAAAAAAGACGTGAAACAGGATAGTTGGCAGGCGTTACAGATTTTGGCTATATAATTTGGGTGGCAGATAGGGGATTTTTTCAATATCTGCCATTTTTATCAACTTAACTTATTGAATATGAACAAGATAGTAAGCAAAACCCAGTTTTCGGAAAATGTGTTTGAGTTGGTGGTGCAAGCCGATTTAATCGCAACAAGTCGCAAGCCAGGCAACTTTGTCATTGTGCGAGTGGATGCTCAATCCGAACGCATTCCTCTCACGATTGCAGCCTCGGACGAAAAACAAGGAACGATAACCCTCATCGTGCAGCAAAATGGCGTTTCGACCCACAAATTATGTGCTTTGCAAGTGGGCGATTATATCCACGATGTGGTGGGACCGTTGGGGCGTCCAACCGACATTGAGAAGTTCGGAACAGTCGTTTGTGCGTGTGGTGGAGTGGGGGCAGCACCGATGTTGCCGATTGCCACAGCATTGAAAGCAAAGGGGAATAAAATCATTACTATCTTGGCTGCACGCAACGCACAGTTGATTATTTTGGAAGAGCAACTCAAAGCCATTTCGGACGAACTTATCGTCATGACGGACGATGGTTCGAAGGGTGTCAAAGGTCTGGTTACAAGTGGCATTGAGGAGGTGATACAACGCGAAAAAGTGGATAAGTGTATTGCCATTGGACCCGCTATTATGATGAAGTTTGTGGCACTGACGACCCAAAAATATAATGTGCCCACGATTGCTTCGCTCAATACGATTATGGTTGATGGTACGGGTATGTGTGGAGCTTGCCGTGTTACGGTGGACGGAAAGACGCGTTTTGTCTGCATTGATGGGCCCGAATTTGATGCCCATCAAGTTGATTTTGACGAAATGCTCACGCGGTTGGGTATGTACAAAAATGCCGAGATGCAAGCTTACGAAGCCTATGAAAAACGGGTGGAGGAAAAACTAACTGCCAAGCAAAAAGCCGAGATTCCGCGTGTCAAGATGCCCGAAGAAAGCCCTCAGGTGCGTGCCAAGAGCTTGACGGCAGAGGTGAACAAGGGGTTGTCGTTGGAGCAGGCTTTGTTGGAGGCTAAACGGTGCCTGCATTGTGCAAAGCCGACTTGCGTGGAAGGCTGTCCTGTGAACATCCATATCCCACAATTCATCGCACAGGTTGAAAAGAATGACCTCAATAAAGCCTCTGCAATTATCCAAGAGAGTTCATTTTTGCCTGCAATTTGTGGACGTGTTTGTCCGCAAGAGAGGCAGTGCGAAGCCCATTGCATCTACCATAAAATGGGGAAAGAGCCTGTGGCAATCGGCTATTTAGAGCGTTTTGTAGCGGACCATGCCACCGACCAACCCACCGATTATGTGGCTTCCAACCAAGTCAAGATTGCCGTGATTGGTTCGGGACCTGCGGGACTGAGTTTTGCGGGTGAAATGGTGCGTTATGGCTATGAAATAACGGTTTTTGAGGCTTTGCACGAGTTGGGAGGCGTGTTGCGATATGGCATTCCCGAGTTCCGTTTGCCAAAAAAAATCGTGGATTCTGAAATCAAAAAACTGCAACAAAAAGGCGTAAAATTCGTAACCAACACCGTCATTGGCAAGACCATCAGCGTCAACGAACTCAAAAAACAAGGTTTTGCGGGCATTTTTGTTGGAACGGGTGCTGGTTTGCCGAAGTTTATGAATATCAAGGGCGAAAATCTGAACGGCGTTTTTTCTGCCAACGAGTTTTTGACGCGTGTTAATCTGATGCACGCCACGAGCCATTACACGGATACCCCTTTGCTGACAGCCAAAAAAGTGATGGTTGTGGGTGGCGGAAATACGGCGATGGATGCTGCTCGCACGGCGTTACGAATCGGCAGCGAGCATGTAACGATTGTGTATCGGCGTTCGCAAGAGGAGATGCCTGCACGTGTGGAAGAGGTGAGGCACGCGATGGAGGAAGGGATTGAGTTTATGAATTTACACAACCCGATTGAGTATCACCAAGATGAGCAGGGACGCGTCAATCAAGCCGTCTTGCAGGTGATGGAGTTAGGGGAACCCGATGAGAGCGGTCGCAGGAGCCCCGTGCCAATCGAAGGGCAAACGAAAACCATTGTGGTGGATATGGTGATTGTGGCGGTGGGAGTGAATCCCAACCCCATTATTCCGCAGACGACTACCGACTTGAACATCTCCAAAAAAGGTACTATTGAAACCGATGAGCATTTGCAATCCAACATACCGATGCTCTTTGCGGGTGGCGATATAGTGCGGGGTGGGGCTACGGTCATCTTGGCGATGTCGGACGGTCGTAAAGCGGCTCAACAAATGCATCAACAACTGCAAGCATAAAAAAAAGTAGGAGCGATTTTTCACTCCTACTGTTTTGTGGGTTCATTCTATTTTATTTAGTTATTTTCTTTAAGAGTTCCTTCAATGGTGATACTAATCGTTTCTGACTCTTCTGTGCCCATACCTTTAAGAGTTAACGTTATTTTTTTATCTACAACATACCCTGAGAGGACACTTTTATAACTTTTCCCTTCGTCGTCTTTATCTTCCACTGTAGTTTCTGCAAATATGTATTTATTACCTTGTTTTTTTACTACGATGTTTTCGATTGTCTCTTTATCTGCCTCTTCCACTCCAGTACCATCTTGATTTTCATCTTCATTACCATCAACTTCTCCCTCTTCTTCTCCTATTGGTAAATATGAAATACTGACGGTGCTTTCTCCTGTTTTTTCTACAAGAATCTCTACATCTTCATCTTCCATTCCCGCTGCTAATTTTGCTGCTGCAGGGTATTTTATAGTTCCCACATACGTACCAGCAACATCGGCAGCAAACGCTCCTTCAACAACATCGTCATTTTTATCTTTGCACGACACAAAAATAAAAGACATAGACACAAGTAGTGCCAACACAAAAAGTAAATTTTTTTTCATCATCATAAAATTTTAAATTTTAATTTTTTTAATTTTTTCTTTTCCCATCTTTTGGATCTTGTATGTGTAAGCATATTCGATCGCAAAAAACCACGCGAAGATACTAAAATTTTATCAAAAACTACTTTTTTTGTTCCAAAGTGTAGGAAAATAACAAAAAACCAAACCTACAAGCCATTGTAGCGTTATATCGTTTGAAGGGAGCGGGAAAAAAGTAGGAACAAAATCTTGCTCCTACCTCTTTCATGCGTTTTGCACGTTTATTTTACTCTACGCGTGTTCCTTCAAATTCTGTGGTAGCAGATGCTGTTACCATTGTGCCGAGGGGAGTAGTAACCGTTTCGGTAGTAAGGGTAAAAGTCAACTTTTTGTCGGTAACTTTCACATTATTCAACAATGTTCGTGTACGAATAAAGTCTGGTTGTCCCACCGTTCCAGTTGAATTTATTATAGGTTGTACTGTAGTCAAACGACCATCTTCTTTTACTATACATTTTTCAAAAGTGTATTTTTCGTCATCATCAACAGGAATAGTGATTTTAACGAGCATTTCATTTAGTTGTTCTATGACTACTGACATGTTTGTTTCAGTAGCGGGCGATTCATCGTCACCTGATATCGTAGTCTTTGCCGTACCTTTATAGGTACCCGCTACTTTTTTTGCATAGTCTATCGTATTATCATCGTCACAAGATACAAAGACCATAGACAGCGACACAAGGAGTGCCAACATGAAAAGTAAATTTTTCTTCATAATCATAAAAATTTTAAAATTTATATTCTTTTTATCAATCATTAACGCCAAATTTTTTGCGAAAATAATAATAATATGCAAAAAAAATCATCACAGGACAAAAAAAACGAGGAGTCATTGTTGTGCCCCTCGCCTTATTTTATAGAAATAAACCTCTATTTCAGCGTTTCTACCAAGAATCGTGTTATCAGATGTGCGGGAATTTTTTCATTTTTGGTGAAAGCATGGTCTTGTTTTTCAATCATTTCCAATTTACTGTCTTCAAGCACCTCGTCAAACCGTTGCGAATAGGTATAGGGCACCACAACATCCGCTTTGCCGTGCAAAATTAACGTTTTGCCTTTGTAGTTTTTCGCTTTTTCGTAGATAGGCAAGTTTTGTGCAGACGTGATGTAGTCCCTACCGATGGTGTATGCATTATCTTTGAGGGCGATTGTTCGAGGTGGGCTCAAAGGATTATATTGTGTCCCAAAGAGTATGCCCCGCAATGCATCGTCCCGCAAGACAGCCGCAGGTGCAATCAACGCCACCGCACTGACACTCTCTCCGAGTTCAGCGGCTGCCATAATTGCTGCCACACCTCCTTGCGAATGCCCCACAATAGCGAATTTGCTGGCATACGGGAAGCGAGAAGCAAAACTAAACACACCGAGAACATCGTCTATTTGGCGTGGAACAGTCATATCTTGTTGTTTGCCGTAACTGGCACCGTGTCCATCAAAATCAAAACAAACGGTAGCCATACCACTATTGCAAAGACTATCAACGAGAGTCTGCATCAGAGGCGTTTCTTTGTTGCCCATGAAGCCGTGGCATAAGATAACAACGGGTATTTTTTCGTCTTTTTCAATGGGTGGAATGGTTAAAATTCCCGATAAAGGTCCTTTCTTGGTTTTAATGGTTACCGACAACACCTTCTTTTCTTCGCTGTGTGCCGAAACCAAACACGCTACAATAAGCGTTAGTACTAACAATAACTTTTTCATAGAACTTATTTTTTTAACAAAGATATAAAAAAAGAAACAAACAAAAAGAAAAACTCATCAGTAAAAGTACCAATGAGTTTTTATCTTTTTAAATGAGTCATTATTTGTGCACGCCTGTAATCTCTGAGATTGTCTTATTATCTGGTCTGTCATAGATGATTTTAATTTTTATATCTTTGCCATTGACAGTACCATTCACAGTGAACGTCACACCGCCAGATGTTATACCAATTGTGCTGAGTTTATACTCCTCTTCTTCTAAAGTAACACTGACTTCTGCTATTTCTTCGACATCTTCTCTATTTACTCCTTCTGCATGACGTTTTAAGGTTAAATTAACCTTTTCTTTGCCGATAGACTCTACTTCCACTTGCGTAGTTTCTTGTTTTAAGTCGTCTTTTTCAGAAGTTGTTATAGACTTACCGATGTAGGTACCAACGATGGCTTTTGTTAGATCTTCTTGCTCTACTATCTCCTCGGTGAGCAGCATAGGTTCGTGATCTTTGTCGCACGAGATGAAGGTTCCCGCACACACCAAAATCAACATGAATAAAAAAATTCGTTTCATAATTTTATAATTTTATTTAGGTTTTTACTCAGTTTTTTCTAAAAAACGCCACAAAGATATAAAAAAAAATGAAAGAAAAAAAGAAAATGTATACCTTTGCTCTAAATTTTATGTTTTGAAGATATGAATAAACATTTTGGTTTTGTTAGAGTGGGGGTAGCAGTGCCCAAAGTACAAGTGGCAGATTGCGATTTTAATGCCTCACAGATTGAACAACAAATTACGCAAGCCGTGCAAGCACAAGCACAAGTGGTTTGTTTCCCCGAGTTGAGTGTTACGAGCTATACGTGTGCCGATTTATTTTTTACACAACAACTGCAACAGAACACCGTAGCAGCTTTGCAACGGATTTGTGCCTTTTCGCAGGACAAACCGATCGTTGTCTTGATTGGGGCTCCGTTGAAGGTGGATAATAACCTGTATAACTGTGCATTCGTGATTCATAATGGCGAAATGGTGGGCATTGTGCCAAAAACCAACCTACCTAACACGGGCGAATTTTCGGAAAAACGGTGGTTTTGGCCAGGTAAAACGAGCATAGAAAGCGTTGATTTGTTTGGCAAAGAAATACCTTTTGGACCCAATTTGCTGTTCTGCATTAACGATTTTTGCTTTGGCTTGGAGATTTGCGAAGACTTGTGGTCGCCGTTGCCAGCCTCGACCCAACTGACTATTCAGGGTGCTGAAATCATTTTTAACCTGTCTTCGTCCAGCTGTTTGGTGGGCAAACATGCCTTCCGTCAGCAGATGATTACGCAACAGTCGGCACGCGTGCATTGTGGCTACGTGTACACCTCTTCGGGTATTGGCGAATCGACGACTGATGTGGTCTTTTCGGGTTCGACCTACATTGCCGAGAATGGCGAGATGTTGGAGGTTGGTGAGCGATTTTTAGATGATTCCTCGCTGATATTCACCGAAATAGATGTGGAACGCTTACGCATTGACCGTCAACGCAACAATAATTTTACTGCAGACAAAACCGCACCTTATCGCAAGATATACATTCCTTCGTTAGAGGCAGAAAAGAAGCCCGTAGAGCCGTTGCATCGTGTGTTTAGCCAAACGCCATTTTTGCCCTCGCCCGAGGATAGGAAAAACTATTGCGATGACGTGGTGAGCATTCAGACGTGTGGGTTGGCAAAACGTTGGCGACATACGCAAGCAAAAAGCCTGTTGATTGGCATCTCGGGTGGGTTGGATTCGACGCTTGCCTTGCTGATTTGCGTCTTGACTGCTGACAGGTTGGGCTACTCGCGTTCGCAGATTCACGGCGTTACGATGCCTTGTTTTGGCACCACCAACCGCACCTATCAAAATGCGTTAAAACTCATGCAACTATTGGGCATTACGACCCACGAAATAGACATCAAAGAGGCTGTAACAGAGCATTTCGCTATGATTGAGCAAGACCCTAAAAAATACGATGCAACTTACGAAAACTCCCAAGCCCGCTACCGCACGATGACCCTGATGGATATGGCGAATAAGTACAATGGTTTGGTGGTTGGAACGGGTGATATGAGCGAGTTGGCGTTGGGTTGGGCGACTTATTGTGGCGACCAGATGTCCATGTACGGCGTGAATGCAGGCATTCCGAAGACGTTGGTGCGGTATATGGTGGACTACTTGAAGGATGCTGTTTTTACCGAAAAAACGACCCAGCAGATTTTGGAAGATATTTGTCAAACAGCCATTTCGCCCGAACTTTTGCCACCCGATGCACAAGGTAACATTGCTCAAAAAACGGAAGATAAGGTGGGTCCATACGTCTTGCACGACTTCTTCTTGTACTACTATTTGCGGTACGGCTTTACCAAAGAAAAAATCAATTATATGGCGTCTTTGGCGTTCAAAAATGATTTTACAAACGATGAAATAACCCACTGGTTAGACGTGTTTATGCACCGTTTCTTCGCACAGCAATACAAACGTTCGTGTATGCCTGACGGTCCGAAAGTGGTAAGCGTTTCGCTCTCTCCACGAGGCGATTGGCGGATGCCGTCCGATGTGAATAACTACGAAAAGTGAATCCTATGAAAAAACTTCTATTTTTAATTTTTGTTTTTTTTGCAGTTTTAAGTTCAAACGCTCAAAACTTCACCCCCACCACGTGGAGCAGCGAAGAAATAGGCGATTCGGTCAAATTAACCGCTGTTTCAAGCGATGGTTGGCATGTTACCATCATTTCGATTGGCGAGGAAGAAATTGGCGAAGAGTACTATGATGGTTATTCTATTACCTTGTCCAAAAGCCAAGCCAGCAGTACGCCTATACGCTATATGTCTTGCAACGACGAGACCTGCACGGCTCCCGAGATTTACCAATACCAATCGGCTGATGCGACGTCTGCCGAAGCCGATACGCAAACTGCAAGCACGGATAAATCGCTGTTGATGATATTTATTTTGGGCTTGTTGGGTGGTTTTTTGGCAATTTTTACGCCGTGCGTGTGGCCAATCATACCGATGACGGTTTCGTTTTTCCTCAAAAAAGATAACTCGTCTGTGAAAAACGGCTTGCTGTTTGGGTTGGCAATCATTGTGATTTATGTGGGTTTGGGGCTTTTGGTAACGGTGATTTTTGGTGCCTCGGCTCTGAATGCTTTCTCGACGAATGCCATTGTAAACCTCTTTTTCTTTGCTTTGTTGGTCGTTTTTGCTCTA
>JAEELX010000057.1 GCA_016282955.1 Paludibacteraceae bacterium
CCTTGGCATCCAGGTTGGCACCGTTCAGGATGAGCCGTTTCACACGCTCTGGGTACTTCATCGCAAAGAGCATCGCAATGTTCCCGCCGTCCGAGAACCCCATAATATGTGCCGTATCTATCCCATGTGCATTCATGAAGCCCTGTAGATCATCGGCAAACTGCCGTATTGTAAAAGGGGCGTCTCCCCTCGGCGTTTTCCCATGTCCGCGGGTATCCAATGCATATACATGGAAATGCTGGGCAAACACATCTATCTGTCCCACAAAATAGTCACAGTTCTCACCGTTCCCATGCAACAGAATTAGTGGCTCGCCATGGCCTTTCTCTATGAAATGATGTTCGATGTCCATTGATAAATCATGCTTTCAGAATATATTTTTGATAAAATTAGATTCCTGCATCTTCATACACCTCATTGCCCAGACGGTCTTCTATCCAACTGATGACATCGGGTGCAATCTGGTGTCCTTTCGGGTCGTTCATCAGGAAATGGTTCACACCAGCATAGATACGCAAACTCTTGTCTTTGGCACCTGTCTCTTGGTAGAAGTCAATGGCATCTTGTGGCGTTACGGACGTGTCATGGTTGCCATTCAGAATCAAGACCGAATTGGTAAACGTGCGACAGTTGTCTTTCAAGTACTGGATAGTCTCTTTGAAGGCATTGAGGATAGCGGCTGTAATCTCGCTCAGTGTGCTGTCGTCGCCAGGAGCAGAGAAGGTCTTCATTTGCTTCCACTCGGGCAGGTGCAGCGTGCCGTAAGCAGCATCGATGGTGTTGATGTATTCTTCGGGGGCTTCGGGACGAGGCAACCAACCAAAGTTCATAAAATGGTAGCGTAACACGCCAGCCGCAAGGATAATGCCACGTACTTCGTTGGGGTATTTCGTGCCATAGAGTGCCGACACATGACCACCCATGCTATGCCCAAGCACAAAAACAGGCACATTAGGATTTTCTTTTTTGGCAAATGCCACGATAACACGCAAATCTTCTGCCATCTCCCAATAACTTTTCACATAACCCCGCTTGCCTTCCGACTTACCGTGTCCACGAGCGTCATAGCGATAGACGTTGATGTTATGCTGGTTGAAAGGTTGTACAAAAGCATTGTAAAGAGAGTGTTCGTTGGCTAATCCATGCAGGATAATCAGCACGGCTTTTGGTTGCTGACTGACAAGGTCGCGTACAAGATTGAGTTTCAGTCCGTCGTGGGTCTCAACCATTTCGGTTGTCTTGATAAAATCTGTTGTATTCATAACTTTTTTACATTTAAAGATTCAACTATGTGCAAAGGTACAATGAATTTTAGAAAATGCTATCGTTACTTACTCATAGGTAGGTGGATTTTCTTATTTGGAAGAGTAATTTTGATGTTTTTGTCCCCATTCCGTCATTTGATAGACGATAGCGAAAAGATGTTTGCCATGTTCCGTCAAACGATATTCTACCCGTGGTGGATAGCCGTAGCATTCATGGCGTTCTATCAGACGTTCGTCCACCATCTGCCGAAGCCGTTCTGTGAGTACTTTTTCGCTAATGCCCTTTACCGAAGATGCCATATCCTTGAAACGAGTATTGCCACAGATAATGGCAGTCAGAATCTCCACCGTCCACTTACTGCGTAGCATATCCATCGTATCGGTTATTGACATGACTTCTCGACAAAGCACATGCACATCCTTTGTAGCCACCTCCTTTAATATCTCGTCTATGTTCTCCGACATTCGTACTTGGTTTACATACTAATGGTAGGGCAAAGGTATAGTATTTTTTACAAAAAGAAAATAATGGTGCAAAAAATCTTCCGAACTTTCATATCGTGCAACCTTCCAACCGCAAGAGGGCTATTTTGTTGGTAATGCCACCACTATAACCCGTCAAACGCCCATCAGCACCCAGCACCCGATGGCACGGCACGATGATACAAATCGGATTCCAACCTACCGCTCCACCCACTGCCTGAGCCGACATGTTGGCAAGTCCACGTTGGTCGGCAATTTGTTTGGCAATCTCGCCATAAGTCGTGGTGTGTCCAAAAGGAATCGCACACATTATTTGTTGAACATGTTGGTGAAAAACCGTGAGGTTGTCCGTTCGGTACGCAGGTGTGAAGTCGGGTTGTTTGCCACTGAAATAAATATCCAACCATCGACAGGCACCTCGAAAAACGGCTTGGGGGTTGAGTTCTACCGTATGCAGGTTTTGAATCTCCTGCGATTGAGCAAAACACAACCCCGTCAGCACTTCGCCATCGGAACGAAGAATAATATCGTCAAATCCCGTAGGCGTATGGTATAACGCAACCAAACCGTTCATCTCTCGTCAGAACGTCCACTTTGCAGCCAAAGTCGGGTTGACGAAGAAAGTTTTGTCGTTTTTTTGGTTATAAACAAAGTTGTTCGAAAATTCTATCTCCGTTCCCAAACTAAAATGCTCGGTGAAATTGTACCACAGTTGCGGCTCGGAAAGAATCACAAGTTTATATTTATCATCATTTTTCTCCTCAATCCACAAATCAATAAAACCCGCAAAAGTCAACTTATTGTTTAAGAAATTAAGTCCCCAAACGCCCGTGAGTTGGAAACTCGGAAAGTTATTGGTGTTTGCGTCACTTTTGAAAAACTGCTTGTACATTAGTTGCACCGACCAAACTTTTGAAAAATCCTCCGTGTGTCCATTGTAAGCCGCACCCACAAGCCCCACGTGCTGGAAACTACCAAAACGGCTTAAACCACCATTGTACTCCACATGAGCGGCAAAAGGCGACTGTTTGCCGAGGTTAAATTCCCGAGCAATCTCGGTGTAGGCACTTTCGATGAAGTGTTTACTGAAATCCATATCCACAAAATAAAACCACGAACCCAATTTGTCCGCTTTGAAAAGTTCGTATGTAACGGTAGCATTTGCCCGCTCACCTTCCTCCGAAGCGTAGATATGGCGACCAAAATCGTAGTGCAACTGAATGTTTTGTGCGGTTGCGGTGAGGCAAAACAATGCCATCAAACCGCTAAAAAGATTTTTTTTCATAATATTTTAATCATAATAAAGGTGCAACATATTTGAAAATAAACAGTACGCCGAGAATATAAACCACAGGCGAAAGTTCCTTATAACGACCTGTGAAGACCTTGATAAAGATGTACGAAAGCATACCCAACACGATACCTTCCGAGATACTTGAGGTGAAAGGCATCATAATGATGGTAACAAAACAGGGCATACACTCGGTAAAATCGTCAAATTCAATGTGTCGAATAGGACGCAACATCATCACACCCACAAGGAACAAGGCACTCGTAGTGGCAGCCGCTGGAATGATGAGGAAAATCGGCGAGAACAACATCGCCACGAGGAACAGCAGAACCACTGTGAACGAGGTCAAACCTGTCCGTCCACCTTCCATAATACCTGTCGTACTCTCCACAACGGTGGTTACGGTAGAAGTTCCACAAATCGCTCCGACAGTCGTTCCGATAGCATCTGCCATCATTGCACGGTTGAGGTGGGGAATCTTGCCCGTCTGTTTATCTACCATACCCGCACCAGTAGAGGTCCCAACCAAGGTTCCGATAGTGTCCAAAATGTCCATAAATAGCAAGGTGAAAACCACAATGAGATAGTCAATATCCAAAGCCACAAAACGCGAAAAGTCAAACTTAAACGCAATCGGCTCAATGGACGAAGGCAAACTCAGCAACGTAAAATTCTCTGGAATCTGCGTTACGCCAAACGGAATGCCCACAACACTCATAATCAAAATCGTGTAAAACAAAGCCCCACGCACTTTCAGAGCCAACAGCACAGCCCCCAATAAAATGCCTGCCATAGCCAATAAAGAGGTAGCATTCCACGAGCAAAGTGCCGTCAGCGTTGCAGGATTCGAAACAACAATACCACCATTTTTCAAGCCAATGAAGGTAATAAATAGACCGATACCCACCGAAATAGAGTACCGCAAATTGAGCGGAATGCAGTTCACGATAGCCTCACGCACCTTGAAAACAGTCAGCAGAATGAACGTTATACCTTCCACAAACACTGCCGTCAGTGCCTCTTGCCACGAGTAGCCCATCGAAAGCACCAACGTATAAGCAAAAAAAGCGTTGATGCCCATGCCGGACGCCAACGCAAAAGGTAACTTGGCATAAAACGCCATCACTAACGTCGCCACAACCGCTGCAATGACGGTCGCCGAAAAAACGGCTCCTTTGTCCATGCCAGTCGCACTGAGAATAATCGGATTAACCGCCAAAATATACGACATCGTCAAAAATGTCGTCAAACCAGCCATCATTTCGGTCTTAACACTGTGTTTAGTGGGGTCAAAACCTAAAAGCGATAAAAACTTTGTCATCATGTTTTTTAATTTTTATTATTTTGATTTTTTGTTTATTTCCATCGTTTTCAGTACGTAAAATACTTTCCTTTTGCATCCTTTATGATGCAATGATTTTGGCTGAATTAAGAGCGTACAAATTCGTCCAAATGTTATTTGGGTTTTAATGGGATAGATTTATTGTTTGCGAAGATACAATTTTTTATTGATTTTGCGAATTTTTTATTCGTTTGAAAGCATTTTTATTTTCCACCTTTCAGCCAACTCTTGCGTTCTTCTTCTGACATCTTTTCGATGGCATAACGGAGCGTTGTGCGAGCCATTTTGGGAGCGTGTTGCTGCAAAAAATCCCGCAACAAATCCATACTCACCCGCTTGCCCATCTCGCGAAGCATCCAACCGACTGCCTTGTGCATCAAATCGTGCGGGTGGGGCAGGTGTATTTCCGCATATCGCCAACACCACGCAGGCTCGCCTAAATTGGAGGTCATCAGCGTACAAACCATACTGATGCGTTCTCGCCATAAGTTGCCCGAAAAAGCGAGGTTGTCCATAACTTGTTGCTTAAAATTCCTATCGCTTACATCGGCTTGAGTGTTCAGGTTGGTCGGCAACAGGAGCCAATGTCCGAGAATATACGGTGCCGACAAATCCACCAAATCCCAATTATTGGCTCGTTCGGCGTATTGCAGGTACATTTTCAAAATCTCGTCCCGTTTTTGAATGGCTTGTGCGTCATTTTCCAACTTTTTAGTGGCGTTTTGTTGAAATTTACTAACTAAAATCAGCAGTCCACAAAGCCTCACTTCATGCCATTGGCTCATCAGCAACTCGTGCACTTCACTCAACGCCAAATCCTTCCACACTGCTTTAACCACCTGCCTTGTTTGGGGCACTTTTAAGCCTAAAAACTCGTCTCCAAAGCCATATTCGCCTTTGCCCGTTTTAAAAAATCGCATCAAGATACGTCGTTGCTCCTCATTTCGCAGCGATTCCATGTGTTCGATAATTTCCTTTGCAGTAGCCATTTATTAACTTATTTCTGACCAGTCGCGGGTGGTTCGTTTGAGTTTGGCGAGTTGTTGTTTATAAACCGCATGGTTGGGTTGCGAAAGGTTCAAATCCTGCTCCAAAACCCACGTGGCAGCCTCTTTGGCAACATCGAGGATTTGTCCATCTTGGGCTAACGATGCAATCTTTAGGTCAAACGGCAAACCCGACTGCAGCGTGCCATCTATCGCCCCTGGACCTCGCAACAGCAAATCCGTCTCGGCAATGCGGAAGCCATCGTTGGTAGAGACCATGATGTCCATGCGTTTGCGGGTATCCTTGCTGAGTTCTTGGCGAGTAACCAAGATACAAAAACTCTGCTCGGCACCACGCCCCACGCGTCCCCGCAACTGATGCAACTGACTCAGCCCAAACCGTTCGGCATTTTCGATAATCATCACGCTCGCATTCGGCACGTTCACACCCACCTCAATCACCGTCGTCGCCACCATGATTTGCGTTTTGCCCTCAATAAAATCCTTCATTTCTGCGTCTTTCATTTTCGGGTGCATCTGCCCGTGCACGATACTCACACGATACTTCGGGAACTGCTCCACGATGTACTGATAACCGTTTTCGAGGTCGGCTAAATCCAATTTTTCGTTCTCTTTGATGAGCGGATAAACGATGTAAATCTGCCGTCCCAATTCCACTTGTTGCACGATGAATTTGTTTATATCTTGGCGTTGCGAGGTGCTGTAATGGAGCGTGTAAACGGGCTTTCGGTTGGGGGGCAGTTCATCAATGATACTCACGTCCAAGTCCCCATAAACCGTCATAGCCAGCGTGCGAGGAATAGGCGTTGCGGTCATCACCAAGATATGCGGTGGGTTGATGTTTTTTGACCACAGTTTTGCCCGTTGCGAAACGCCGAAGCGGTGCTGCTCGTCAATCACCACAAAGCCCAGATTCGCAAATTGGACGTTATCCTCAATCAAAGCGTGGGTGCCGATGATGATGTTTGCCTCGCCGTTTTGCAGGTTTTCGTGAATCACTTTGCGTTGTTTGGCAGTGGTGCTTCCCGTCAGCAAAACCACCTGTAACGGCATGTCTTTCAATAAGTTAGAAATCGTTTCGTAGTGTTGGTTCGCCAAAATCTCGGTGGGTGCCATAATGCACGTTTGGAAGCCATTATCTATCGCCAACAACGCACTCATCAGTGCCACCAACGTCTTCCCGCTCCCTACATCGCCCTGCAACAGCCGATTCATCTGTTTGCCCGATTTCAAGTCGGCTTGAATCTCCTTAATTACGCGTTTTTGGGCGTTCGTCAACGCAAAAGGCAGAGCATGTTCGTAAAAATAGTGGAACATTTTCCCCACAATGGGCATCAAATAGCCTTTGGTCGTGGAGGATTGCAACTTGGCACGGTGCAAAATATCCAACTGGATGTAAAAAAGTTCCTCAAATTTCAGCCGTTCTTGTGCCAATTTGAGCGTCTGGGTATCTTTTGGAAAATGGATATTGAGTATGCTTTGCGTCAAATTCAGCAGGTGGTATTTTTGCAACATATCGTGTCCAAGCGTCTCAGGAATGCCGTTTTGCACGTCTGGCATCATTTGTTTGATGATAGAACGGATTTTTTTGGAATTCAAACCCACTTTTTTCATTTTTTCGGTGGTGTTATACTCCGGTTGCAAGCCCTTCGCCGTTGGGGTTACACCTTCTTTTAGTTCCTCCAAGTCGGGGTGGGCAAAATTGTATTGATGATTGAAGACAGACGGTTTGCCAAAGAGGATATACGGCGTGTTGATTTTGTAATGAAAGTAGTTGAAATTCCGAAACCAAACCAAATCAATGCTATTTTCTCCATCGGTAAAAGTCGCCATGAGCCGCTTCCCTTGCCCTTCTCCCACCGTCCGAAACTCGGTGATTTGTCCAATGATTTGAATGTACGCATCTTCGGAAGCGATGTCTTTTATTTTGTAAAATTTAGAGCGGTCAACATACCGAAACGGAAATTTATAGAGCATATCCATTTTGGTGTTGACGTCCCATTCTTTCTTCAGCACTTCTGCCAATTTAGGTCCAACTCCCTTACAATAAACAATATCGGTCGAAAATAATTCTTTAAACATTTTTACAAAGGTAATGTTTTTGTTTTTTTGAAAAACTTTTTCTAAATTCGCAAGTGAATTTTTTACCTTAAAAACACCAAAAATTATGCTTGAACCTTTTTATAGGATACATGAAAAACTGTTGAGTGGTGCTCGTGTGCCGATACGGCGTCTATTGATGGACGAGATCGACTGGTCGCACCGTTTGATTGCCCTCACAGGTGGACGTGGCGTTGGCAAAACAGATTTTGTATTAGGCTACGCCAAAGAATTAGAAGTGCAACGCAATTTGCAATCATATTTAGGAAAAGAGCATGATTTGACACCTTGCTTGTACGTTAATTTGAGCGATTTTTATTTCACAGAGCATTCGCTGTTGGAATTTGCAGAAGAATTTGTCAAAAGTGGCGGTAAAACGCTGATTTTAGACCAGACTTTCAAGTATGAAAATTGGTCCAAAGAGTTGTTGGAATGCTATTCGCGTTATCCCGATTTGCATATTATTTTTGTGGCGTTGCCTGTGATGCAAATGGACGTTGATAATACCGAATTGGACGGGATTGTGAAGATTTATAACTTGCGTGGATTTAGTTTTCGGGAATATCTGAACTTGCAAGCCAAGACAAATCTGCCTTCGTACAGTTTGAAGGATATTTTAGCTCACCATGTTGAACTTGCGTTGGAAATCAATAGCAAAGTGAACCCGCAAACGTATTTTGATGATTACTTGCGGTTTGGGTATTATCCTTCGTATTTGCATCAAACGCATTTTGAAACGAATTTAATGCGTACTATCAATGCTGTGTTGGATACGGATATTTTGATTGTGAAGCAAATCAACACCGATTATATTTTCAAGTTGCGGCATTTATTGTACATCATGCTTTCCACCACACCGAGTGTCTGCAACGTAAGTAAAATAGCACAACAAATTGGCGTCTCGCGTGCTACCACCTTAAACTATATCGCTTATATGCGTGAAGCAAGGTTGCTCAATTTACTCTACACAACTGAAAAGAAGAACCTCTTGATGGAAAAAGATATACTCAGAAAGCCTTCGAAAGTGTATATGCACAACACCAACCTCGCCTATATCGTCAGTGACCGAAAGAATACCATCCAAGATATAGCCGAGACGTACTTCTATGAAGCGTTGCATGTGCGGCATAAGTTGAACGCAACGGATAAAGGGGCTATGTTTTTGGTGGATGAATTGCACTATTTTGATGTCTATGGCAATGTGCCGCATCGGGATACCTTCCGCTATAGTGCTATATACAATATGAATATAGGGTATAATAATTTTATCCCGCTTTGGTTGTTTGGATTTTTATATTAGTCATTTTATAAACATTTTTTAGTAATGAAAGAAAAGAAATTTATTACTTGTGATGGAAACGAAGCAGCGGCTCACGTGGCGTATATGTTCACCGAGGTTGCGGCTATTTACCCCATCACTCCGAGTTCTCCTATGGCTGAAAACGTAGACGAGTGGGCAGCAGTAGGGCGTAAAAACTTATTTGGCGAAACAGTTTTAGTGCAAGAAATGCAATCTGAAGCGGGTGCAGCAGGTGCTGTGCATGGCTCGTTGGCTGCAGGTGCTTTAACAACAACCTTTACGGCAAGTCAGGGTTTGTTGTTGATGATACCAAATATGTACAAAATTGCAGGTGAGTTGTTGCCAACTGTCTTCCACGTTAGTGCACGTACGTTGGCAAGCCATGTGTTGTGTATCTTTGGTGACCATCAAGACGTGATGGCATGTCGTCAAACGGGCTTTGCGATGTTGGCAGAGGGTAGTGTGCAAGAAGTGATGGACTTGGCAGGTGTAGCCCACTTGGCAACCATCAAGAGCAGAGTGCCTTTCCTCAATTTCTTTGACGGCTTCCGCACGAGCCACGAATACCAGAAAATCGAGGCGATGGATATGGAAGACCTCCGTCCGTTGGTGGATATGAAGGCTTTGGCAGAGTTCCGCGAACGTTCCTTATGCCCTCAACACCCCGTGATGCGTGGTATGGCTGAAAATCCAGACGTGTTCTTTGCACATCGCGAAAGTTGCAACTCGTACTACGACAAAGTGGCTGACATCGTGTCGGATTATATGGATGAAATCAGCAAAATCACGGGTCGCAAGTATCGTCCGTTCACCTACTACGGTGCACCTGACGCAGAAAATATCATCATTTGTATGGGTTCGGCAACGGAAGCCATCCGCGAAGTGATTGATTATGAAGCAAAGAAAGGCAAAAAATTAGGTATGATTAGTGTGCATCTCTACCGTCCTTTCAGCTTGAAATACTTGCAAGAAGCCCTTCCAAAGTCGGTGAAACGTATTTGCGTTTTGGATAGAACCAAAGAACCAGGTGCAAACGGCGAGCCTTTGTACTTGGACGTAAAAGATGCTTTGAATGAGTTAGGTTTGAACCATATTGAAGTTGTTGGCGGTCGCTACGGTTTGGGTAGCAACGACACCACGCCTGCACAAATGTTGGCAGTGTACGAAAACTTGGCGTTACCGAAACCCAAAAACCACTTCACGGTGGGTATCGTGGATGACGTAACGTTCACTTCGTTGCCTGTTGGCGAGGAGATTTCGATGGGTGATGACAGCCTCTTCCAAGCTAAATTCTACGGTTTGGGTGCTGACGGAACGGTCGGAGCCAACAAAAACTCGGTGAAAATCATCGGTGAAACGACTAACAAGTACTGCCAAGCCTACTTCTCTTACGATAGTAAGAAGTCGGGTGGTTTCACTTGCTCGCACCTCCGTTTCGGTGACCAGCCGATTCGCTCGACCTATTTGGTAACAACGCCGAACTTCGTTGCGTGCCACGTACAAGCCTATCTGAGTATGTACGATGTAACGAGAGGCTTGCAAGACGGCGGAACATTCCTCTTTAATACCATTTGGAACGAAGAAGAGTTGAAGAAAAACATACCTAACAAGGTTAAAAAATACTTCGCTGACCACAAAATTAAGGTGTATTACATCAATGCAACCAAAATTGCTCAAGAGATTGGCTTAGGCAACCGCACCAACACGATTTTACAATCGGCATTCTTCCGCATCTCGCAAGTTATCCCGACCGAGAAAGCCATCGAAGAGATGAAGCATTTTATCCTCAAATCGTACGGCAAAAAAGGAGAAGACGTGGTGAATAAAAACTACGCAGCCGTGGATCGTGGCGATGAGTATCACTTGCTTGCGATTGACCCCGCATGGTCTTCGTTGAAGGTGGAGGAAGAAACGCAAACGCTCAAAGAGCCCGAAATCATCACCAAACTCGTGCGTCCAATCAATGCACAAAATGGCGATTTGTTGCCTGTGAGTGCATTCAAAGGCATCGAAGACGGTACGTGGCCTTCCAGCACAGCGAAATTTGAAAAACGCGGTGTAAGTACCTTCGTGCCTGTGTGGGAGAGCGAAAACTGTATTGAATGTAACCGTTGTGCATACGTTTGTCCTCACGCAACGATTCGTCCTTTCGTGTTGGATGACAACGAGTTAGCAGCAGCAAACAAAGCCCAACTCAACAACTTCCAAACCCGCGAGATGAAGGCTCCTGCAACCATGAAAGGTATGCACTTCCGCATCCAAGTGGACGTGTTGGACTGCTTGGGTTGCGTGAACTGCGTGGATGTTTGTCCGGGTAACCCCAAGACAGGCAAGGCTTTGAAGATGGTGCCATTGGAGAGCCAAATGGCAGAAGTGAAGAACTGGGATTTCTGCGAAGAGTTCGTGGCTTCCAAACAAGATTTGGTGGATATTCAATCGAACGTTAAAAACTCGCAATTCGCAACGCCACTCTTCGAGTTCTCGGGTGCTTGTTCGGGTTGTGGTGAAACGCCGTACCTCAAATTGATTACCCAACTCTTTGGTGACCGCGAAATCGCTTCAAACGCAACGGGCTGTTCGTCTATCTACTCGGGTAGCGTGCCTTCGTCGCCTTACACGGTGAACAAAAAAGGCTTCGGTCCAGCGTGGAGTAACTCGCTCTTTGAGGACTTCTGCGAATACGGCTTGGGTATGCAAATCGCTCACCGCAAGATACGCGAACGCTTGGAAAAAGTGATGACAGAAGGTCTGACTTGCCCAACATGCTCGCAAGAAATCAAAGATTTGTTCAAAAAATGGTTGGACAACAAACAAGACGCTCAAATCACGAAAGACTTGTACGAACCGATTGTTGCGGCTTGCACAAAATGTGGTTGCGACATCTGCAAAGAGGTCTTGAAGCACAAAGAACACATCGTGAAACGCAGTCAATGGATTATCGGTGGTGACGGTGCAAGTTACGACATCGGTTACGGCGGTTTAGACCACGTGATTGCGAGTGGCGAAGACGTGAACATCCTCGTTTTGGATACGGAGGTTTACTCGAACACGGGTGGACAAGCAAGTAAATCAACTCCATTGGGGGCTATTGCTAAGTTCGCTGCGATGGGGAAACGTGTCCGCAAAAAAGACTTGGGTATGATTGCCACGACCTACGGCTATGTTTATGTGGCACAAGTGGCTATGGGAGCCGACCAAGCACAGACGCTCAAAGCCATCAAAGAGGCTGAGGCTTATCCAGGACCCTCGTTGATTATTGCCTACGCTCCGTGTATCAACCATGGTATCAAGGCTGGTATGGGCAAGGCTCAAGCCGAAGAACAAAAGGCTGTGGCGTGCGGTTATTGGCACTTGTGGCGATATAATCCAACCCTCGAAAAAGAAGGACAAAACCCGTTCAGTTTGGATTCCAAAGAACCCGACTGGAATGGCTTCAATGACTTCTTGCAGGGTGAGGTGCGTTTCGCTTCGGTGGCAAAACAGTTCCCACAAGAGGCTCAACAACTCTTTGAGGCAGCCAAAGAGAATGCTCAGTGGCGTTATAAATCCTACTTACGAATGCTGCAAACGCAGTGGTAAAACGCTTATATAATAATGTGGCAGAGGTAGTACAAATGTGCTACCTTTGTTTTTTTTACGGTAAATCGTTGAATTGAGCAAGATGAAAGGTGATAGGTGAAAAGGGAAAATCGTTGAATCGTTGAATTGTTTAATCGGTTAATCGTACATTCGAGGAAACTTTCAATTCTCACTTTTCAATTCTCAAATTCCAGTCGGGCACGCGACCTCTTTTGCCTGCAAAAACAAAAATCGCATCAATATCCTTTTGTAATTCCTAAAAAAAAAACTACTTTTGCGAACGATATGCCTACAATTTTAGAGATATTTGGATTGCGGTTTTTCTTCTATTCTGAGGAATGTGCCTATTCATGTCCATGTGGTGGACAGTGATGGGCGATTGAAAATTGCGATGGAACCGCAGATTAAGTTGATTTCCAATGATGGCATGAAGCCACGTAATGTGAAGCGGGCTTTACAACTGGCACAGATGTATCAGACTGAGATTATTGATAAATGGCACGAATTCCATGGACAAGAAAATCCAAAAAATTGACTTTATAGACGCACTCATCATCACCACGACCACCGATGGGAAGCAGTATTATCGTCATTTGTACGATTTTCCGCTCTTGTGGCACGCGACCGACTCGCAACGGCAGCACTACGCAATCGGCAAGTGGGGCGATGATGTGCGATGGGAAGAGATTGACGAAGACGTGCATATTTCCAGCCTAACACGCTATGCGTACAATATAAAATGAAAGGTGAAAGGCGAGAGGCTCGCCACCCAATAAACATCAGATTTTTCAACTTTCATCTTTCAATTTAGGAGAAGCCCGCCATAAATCGGCCGCTCATCTCAAAAGCCTCGCCTTTTTTCCCCGCCGGCGAGAGGCTCGCCACCCAACAAACGCCAAAATGCACCCCTGGATGGCAAACTGAAAATTCGTTGAATCGTCCATTGCCAAATCCTTCAATTGTACATTGTAAATTGTAAATTCGAGCAACTTGTACATTGTAAACTGTCAATCCTTTCCCCGCTTCACCAATTATATTATATTGTACATCGTCAATCCCTTTCCCCAGTTCACCAATCGCCATCTCCATTTTCCCCAAAAAATCACCTTTTTTGCAAAAAAATTTGGTCATTTATATATATATATATATATTCGTGCGGTTTTTTGCGGGATTGTTTTTTGGCACGCTCCAACAAAAACGGGCAACAAACAGCAAAAAAAGCCCCGCAACAACAAATAAAAACCTTATGAATATTAAAAAACAAACAGATATGAAGCAAAAAATTTTTTTGATGTTAGCATTGCTAACGTTTAGTTGGGTGCAAATCAATGCACAGCAACAATTCTTTACTCCAGACGAGATCATCACCAAAGTCAAGGCGGGAACAGACGTGAAAGGACTTGCCATGAAGGTTACGCTCGTCGAACAAGGATCTACACAGTTCAAGGCTACCAATGTGTCAGAGGGCTCGTCGGTTATCCTCAATAGAGGCGACAACCAAGAACTCACCGCAGCAGGAACATTTGACGTTACTATCGTTACGTTCGTGGCTGGGTCGGGAACAAACGCCAACGTATATACCTTAACCTGTAAGTTATATGTGGCACCCAAAGAGCCCGAACCCGAGTCTCCCTGCAACAGGCACTACGAGTCGGCGGTTAAGTTCATTGTGGATACACCCGTCGTACATACCTTCACCGTCAATGGAAAGACGGGAGCCAAGGTCATCTTCTCACCCGGTAACTTACAGTACCGCCCCGCAACCAACGAATGGCGTTTCGCTTTGCGGCAATTCGACCGCGTAGGTTTCGGAACAAGCCGCCATCTACCTGAAGGAATGACAGGAGGAACAACTATCAATGACAATACATCCACTGTCTTCTACGATAGTATTGATTACTCTACCAAAGACGACAACGGCAACTACAAAGTAATCAAGAACGTGCCTTGTAATAACCTCTTGAGGTCTAAAACCTACC
>JAEELX010000058.1 GCA_016282955.1 Paludibacteraceae bacterium
TTAACCTTTTAATGGAGAAGATGTGTCAAATGATGCATCTTCTTTTTTTTGTCCCACTTTCTTCCACCTCTTGATTCTTATTTATTTAGTATAGTTTTCGGCGATTTTATTTTTGCTTTTTGGGGAATTTTGCAGAAAAATGTAAAAAAGTGGAAAAAAGTGTTGGAAATTAAAAAAAACGCAGTATCTTTGCAACGAATTTGAGATAAATGAGCACTTTTTTAGGACATATAGAAGTAGGTTTGGATGCCAAAGGAAGAGTGGCTATCCCTGCCTGCTTCCGTAAAGTCCTGGTGGAAAACAACCCGAACGGACGCGTCTTTTTCCGCAAAGATATTTACGAAGATTGCCTCATCTTTTATCCTGAAAATGTGTGGAACGAAACCGTCCAAGACCTCCGACAAGGGCTCAACGAATGGGACCCCGAAGACCGAATGCTCTTGGCACAGTTCTCAGACGAGGCACGAGAATTGGAAATGGATACGCAAAACCGAGTGTTACTCAACAAAAACACGCTCTCGTCTATTCACTCGGCTGTCTCGCAAAAAGTGTGCTTCGTGGGGATGTTTGATAAATTTGCTTTGTGGGACGTAGATACCTACGAGAAAAAACGCATGGACAAGCAGACCTTTGCGAACAAACTAAAAGAAAAAATGACCAACAAACATGCCGAATGATTACCATATACCCGCTTTGTTGGAGCAAACGATAGAGGGCTTGCACATCAAAACAGATGGAATTTATGTAGATGCAACATTCGGTGGAGGAGGACACAGTAGAGCGATTTTAGAGCAGTTAGGCAAAAAAGGGAAGTTATTTAGTTTTGACCAAGATATAGCGGCACTGACGAACCAAATAGACGATGAACGCTGGGAATTTATACACGGGAATTTTCGTTACGTTGCCAACTATATGGACTATTACGGAGTGGAGCAGATAGATGGGTTGGTGGCTGATTTAGGGGTTAGTTTTTACGATTTTGATACCGCCCAACGAGGATTTAGTTTTCGGTTTGCAGGTCCGTTGGATATGCGGATGAACACGCAAGCGAAGAAAAAAGCAAGTGATATTTTAAATACGTACAGCGAAGAGGATTTAGCCCGAGTTTTTGCCCTTTATGGCGAGTTGGCGGACGCAAAGTCGTTGGCACGCAAGATAAAGCAAGCGGAACGGGTAGAACGCACGGAGGAGCTGGTGGCTATCGTAACGGGCAAGCGAGGGATCCAAGCGTTGGCAGATGGGCAGGAGATTGCGGTGGAGCCGTTTGAGCGGAAAAAACTCTCGCAGGTGTTTCAGGCGTTGCGAATCGAAGTGAATGATGAGTTGGGAGCCTTGCAGGAGTTGTTGCAGACGACTAAAACGTTGGTGAAAAGTGGTGGATATGTGGCGATTTTGTCCTATCATTCCTTAGAAGACCGCATGGTGAAGAACTTTTTTGCTTCGGGGAACATACAAGGCGAAAAACAGAAAGATTTTTATGGCAACTTGTTGAAGGATTTTGAGGGTGGAAATAAAGTGATTGTCCCTTCGCAAGCCGAAATAGAGCAAAATCCCCGCTCACGCAGTGCCAAATTACGTGTGGCGAGGAAGATATAAACCTAAACCTGAAAACAAAAACCTAAACCTTATAAATTAGAAAACCTAAACTTAAACTATAAATATAAAAACCTAAACTTTTAAGATAACAAAAACCTAAACTTTGAAACAAAAGCCTAAACCTTAACTAAAAAATTTTCAAATTGTATCATTAAATTTTAATGCTTTTTGTGCTATGACTATCAAACAATTACAACATGCACTGAGCGGCGAATATGTAACCAGTGCTTATTTTACTAAACAAATCAAATTATTGCTTCTTATTTTTGGTTTGTTTCTTCTTTATATCGGCTACGGTTATTTGTCGCAGAATCAAATCAAATATGCCAATCGTCTCCACAAAGAAGTGGAAGATGCTCGCAACGAAGAGGCGGTTTTGCATTGCCGTTATGAAGAATACTCGCGTATGAGCAATGTTTACGAGGTTTTGCGACAGAATGGCCGTAACCTCAAAATAAGTACGCAACCACCCGTAAAGTTGTAATTGCGTTCAGAAAATGTCCTCGTATGATCAAAAAACAACGATAAGACGATTTGCAATAATCTTTTTGGTTCTTGTGGGCTTTTTTGTGGGCGTTTTTGTTCGGATAATTTACATTCAGTTATTTGATGCCAACCATTGGCTTCCGTACGCCGAGAAACAGATTTCACAGAATCATTCGATTGAACAACAACGCGGAAACATCTACGATATTAAAGGTCGCCTGTTGGTGGCAAGTATTCCGCAATATGACCTCTATATAGACACGCGAGTGCCTGCTTTGCACGAAAAAGAAGGCAAGTTATGGAACGAAAACATTGATTCGTTTTGCGTGGGACTCAGCAAGATTTTAGGTACGTATAGTGCCAAAGAATATAAACGCCGTTTGAGTGAAGAATATAAGCGGGGCAATGGGCGGTATCGAATTTATCCCGTTCGGATTAGTCATCTGCAGATGAAAGCCATCTCGCAGTTGCCGTTGGCTCGCTTGGGACGCATCAAAAGTGGCATTTGGTACGATAAGAAGTATATTCGTCAGTATCCGTATAAAAATTTGGCGGTTCGGACGATTGGAAAGATAGATAAAGAAACGGGGAAGGGCATCTCGGGCTTGGAGATGTACTGCAATGATTGGTTGGCAGGTATGCCCGGGTACAGCATTCGGCAGCAAGTGAATGGTCGCAAAGATGACGTGGTGCTCAAATGGCCACAAGATGGCTATGATGTAGTCTCTACGCTCAATGCGGATATGATGGAACTGAGCGAAATAGCGTTGCGGAATGCGTTGATGAGGACGCAAGCCAAGTGGGGGTGTTGCGTGTTGATGGACGTGAAAACGGGCGAGGTGCGGGCAATCAGTAACCTCAAACGGTACGAGAGTGGCGATTATTACGAGGGCGTGAATTATGCAGCACATCGGGTGGAACCGGGTTCGACTTTTAAGACGGTTTCGATGATGGTGGCGTTGGATGATGGGAAGTTTACGATGACGGATACGCTGACTATTTCCAAGAACGGTTGGCAGTATCAGGACGCTTTGCACACCGACTCGCACCCGATGGATACGGTGCTGAATTTGCGGTCGGGTTTTGCTGTTTCGTCCAACATCTTTTTCGCCAAAATGATTACACACGCTTACGAAGGGAGTGCCAACAAATTCGTCAAGCGGCTCAATAAAATCGGCATTACGGATAGTGTTGCGTGGGAGATTCCAGGCTGTCAGTCGGCAAACATCTCGATTCCGAATGATGTGGTAACGCTCTCGCGTATGGCGTATGGGTACTCGTTGGAGTTGACGCCGTTGGAGATTTTGATGTTTTACAACGCTATCGCCAATGATGGCAAGATGGTGCAACCGATTTTTATTAAACGCATTGAAAATAAAGGCAAAACGGTTAAAAGGTTCTCGCCTCGTGTCGTGAAATCGTCCATCTGCAAATCTTCTACACTGAAAGATGTGCGTTTGGGTTTGCATGATGTGGTTTGGGACGACTATTTAGGCACTGCGAGCAAGACGCCGTGGGGGAGCAAGAAAGTGCAGAGTGATTTGGTGCGTATCGTGGGCAAAACGGGAACGGCACAGGTGTTGGATAATGGCACGTATAACCCGAAAAAACACCGTATCACTTTCGTGGGTTATTTCCCCGAAGAAGCCCCTAAATACACGTGTATTTGTATGATGGAAGAACCACAAGGCACGTACGATTCGGGAACGGATTGTGGACGCGTGGTGAGACAAATTGCAGAATATATAATGGCTTATAAAGATAGGTAACATGAAACTTCTAACGTTATTGAAAAGCATTCAACCGCTCAAAATAGTGGGGGATACTGAAAAGGAAATTACAAGTATTGCGTTTGACACTGCCAAAGTGTTCGAAGGTAGTATGTTTGTGGCACAAAAAGGGACGAATGTAGATGGGCATACGTTTATTTCGGCTGCCGTTGAAAAAGGTGCTTGTGCGGTGGTTTTGAGTGATGAAAACTTTTTGCCTTCGCAAGCGGACAAAATCACATATATCTTGGTGAAAGATACCCACTATGCGTTGGGTATGTTGGCACATTGCTGGTATGGTTGCCCGTCCGAGAAGTTGGCTCTGGTGGGCGTAACGGGTACGAATGGCAAGACGACTACTGCCACACTTTTGTACGAGTTAGCGGAAGCCTTGGGCTATAAAGCGGGGCTTCTGAGTACGGTTTGCAACTATGTCCATACCCAAGCGTTGCCTTCCACCCACACCACACCCGATGCGTTGGCAATCAACGAGTTATTGGCACAAATGGTGCAAGAAGGCTGTGAATATGCTTTCATGGAAGTGAGTAGCCATTCGCTTGCCCAACAACGCGTGGCAGGTTTGCACTTCAAAGGAGGGATTTTTACCAACCTCACACGCGACCACATTGATTATCACAAAACCTTTGAAAATTACCGCGATACGAAGAAATTGCTCTTCGACAACCTCTCCAAAGATGCGTTTGCCATCACTAACAAAGACGACAAAAACGGCTTGTACATGCTCCAAAACTGCAAGGCGAAGACCTATACGTACTCCTTGCAGAGCATGGCAGATTATAAAGCCAAAATTTTGGAAATCAACTTTGACGGCACCACATTGGACTTGAACGGACACGAAATAACGATGCGTTTGGTGGGGAAATTTAATGTGAGCAACTTCTTGGGGATTTATGCGGCTGCGATGGCGTTAGGCTTTGATAGTGAGGAGACCTTGCGTGCTTTGTCGGCTGTGAAGCCCGTCAATGGCCGTTTTGAGACGATTTATTCGCCCAAAGGTTGGGTGGCAATCGTGGATTATGCCCACACTCCAGACGCTTTGGAGAACGTGTTGGAGACGATTAACGAGGTGTGCTTGCACAACAAACATATTCAGCGGAACATCATAACCATTGTGGGCTGTGGTGGCAACCGCGACAAAGGCAAACGACCGATGATGGCACGAATCGCCTACGACAAGAGCAATCAAGCCATCTTGACCTCCGATAACCCGCGTGACGAGGAGCCGATGGACATTTTGAACGATATGTTGACCGCTTTTGACGAAAAAGAGAAGAAAAAAGTGTTGGTGATTGAGAACCGACAAACTGCCATCCAGACGGCTTGCACAATGGCTCAGAAAGGCGATGTGATACTTGTTGCGGGCAAAGGACACGAAGATTATCAAATCATCAAGGGCGTAAAACATCATTTTGATGACCACGAAATCGTAAAAGCGTATATTTAGTATGTTTTATCATCTTTTTACATATTTTAACGAAGTTCCTGGGGCAAGATTGCTGCAATATATCTCGTTTCGGTCTATTGTGGCGTTGATTTTGGCACTGTTTATTTCGTTTTATTTTGGGGAGTTTTTTATTAAATTGATGAACAAACGGCACGTCTTTGAGCAACAACGCGACAGCAAAATAGACCCGTTTAACGTTTCCAAAATGGGTGTGCCAACGATGGGAGGCATTGTGATTATAGTGTCTATTTTAGTGCCTTGTTTGTTGGTCGGCAACTTGGGGAACATCTATTTGCAGTTGTTGTTTGTTACGACTCTGTTGCTGGGTTCAGTGGGGTTTGCGGACGACTATATCAAAACCTTCAAACATAAAAAAGATGGCTTAAATGGCTGGTGGAAAATAGGAATGCAGGTGTTGCTCGGACTGATTATTGGTCTTACGTTGCGATATAGTCCCGAAGTAACGATGCACGAACGTGTGAGCCAGACAAACGTAGAAAATGTGCAGGTGATAGAAAAAACGCCGGGTATTAAATCGACCCAAACGACCGTTCCGTTTTTCAAAAATCATAACTGGAATTATTCGGAAGTGTTCGCTTTTTTAGGCAAGCCTTCACAGTATCGTGCGGGGTGGATTTTGTTCGTTATTATGACGATTTTGGTGGTGGCTGCAGTCTCTAACGGAGCCAATCTCAACGATGGAATGGACGGCATGTTGTCGGGAAATGCGGCGATTATCGGGGTGGCGTTGCTCATTTTGGCGTACATCACAGGTAACACGATTTGGGCGAACTATTTTGACGTGATGTATATCCCTGGAAGTCAGGAAATAGCCGTTTTTTTAGCGGCATTCATTGGTGCGTTGATTGGTTTTTTGTGGTACAATGCTTTTCCTGCCCAAATTTTCATGGGCGATACGGGCAGTTTGACCATTGGTGGAATCATTGCCGTGAGTGCTATCATCATCCATAAAGAATTGCTTTTGCCTGTGCTCTGTGGCGTGTTTTTGATGGAGAGTGTGAGTGTGATTATGCAAACGCAGGTGTATCGTTTTTACAAAAAGCGGGGCAAGCGTGTCCGTATCTTCAAACGAACGCCTTTCCATGATCATTTTCGGACTTCGGTGCAGCAAGTGTTAGCGAACGACCCGACTTGCCAAATCCTTTTCAAAGGCAACTCAACGATGCTACACGAGAACAAAATTATGATTCGTTTTTGTATTGCAACGCTTTTGTTGGCGGTTTTTACGATATTAACCCTCAAAATCCGATAAAATTATGCCTCAATCAATCAAACAGAGATTTCAGCATGTAGATAAAGTGTTTTGGGTGATGTTTTTCATCCTCATTGGGCTGTCTATTGTGGTTTTGTTTTCGGCAAGCAGCACCCTTTCGTACCATTCTGCTAACTCGTTGGCACCTATCACTTCGCATGTTGCGTTCTTGTTTTTTGGTATCATTGTGGCGATGGTCATACAGTTTTTGCCGTCTTCGTTGATGCGTCCAGTGGCGTATTTGCTACTTTTAGTGTCCTTCATTTTCTTGTGTGCGACCCTTTTTCCGTCCTTGCCTTTTGTGCATACCATCAACGGTGCAACGCGTTGGGTGAGCATTTTTGGCATCATGTTTCAGCCTGCAGAATTGGCGAAGTTGTCGCTGATTATTGTGGTGGCTGACCTGTTGGTGCGTATCAAAGATAAGGAGTCGGAAAAGAAAATTTTCTTCATCATCATGGGCATCACGAGTGTGGTTTGCCTGCTGATACTCAAAGAAAATATGTCCACGGGGCTACTGATTAGTGGAATCGTGTTTCTGATGCTCTTTTTGGGGCGTGTAAATTGGAAGTATTTGGTGGGGACTTTGGCTGTGGTAGCGGTATTGGTTGTGGGTACTTATCTGATTGTGGAACATCATTATGTGCGTCAAAATAGGACGATTTCGGGTCCTTTACACCGTTTGCCAACGCAGATAAAACGTATTGATAAATGGCTTTTTGCAGACAAAAACGACATCACCAAAGGCGAAAATGATAAACTCATTCCGTTGTCTGAAATGGACGGCAACGAGTACCAAACGACTCTTTCGCACGTGGCAGTGGCACGCGGAGGCTCACATTTTCCGTTCGGCGTTGGTCCTGGACGGAGTAGGGAGCGAGATTTCTTGCCGTTGGCTTTCTCGGACTATATTTTTGCGATTGTGGTGGAAGAGTGGGGGCTTTTTGGAGCGACTATTTTGATTGTTTTATACGCTTGGATTCTGTTTCGGGCGTGCTTAAAGTCAAGTAGTTATTCGGATAATGTGGCGATGTTGATGGTGATGGGATTGGCGTTGATGATTACTTGTCAAGCCCTTGTTTCGATGGCGGTTTCGGTGGGTATCTTGCCCGTAACGGGACAACCTTTGCCGTTGATTTCGCGTGGTGGAACGAGTATCGTCATCACGAGCGTCTATTTTGGGATTTTGATGTGTGTGGCACGCGAGCAAAACGAGCAAAAGGCACTCCACGAACAAAACATCAAAGAAAGTTACGAGGCAGTGCCGACTATCAATATTGAGGAATAAATATACTATGTTAAGTGTATTATCAAAGGTTGGGTTTGTAATAAATTCAACCTTTTTTTAACACAAGAATTTCATAGATTTAGTATCTGTAAGTACTAATTTTTGCTAATTTTTAGTACTTGGAAATACTAAATTGTTAAATATATTCTTCCAAAACATTTTTTTTGAAATATAAAAAAACATTGTATCTTTGTGGCGTATTTTGAAATACAAAAATTAATTATTAGAGCGTTTGCTTCGCTCCTTCTATTGAAAAATTAGGGAATTTTCAATCGCAATAGGAGATATGTAAACAGTTTCACGCAACGGCGTGGTTTGCTGTGGCATACTTATTGCAAAGGTTTCCCCTAATTTACCTCAATAGAAAGTGTGTAGCATAGTAACTTCACGCTTTTTTTATGTTTAAAAATTGTCCTTTGAAGTTACGGGACAGAAAAATTAGGGAAATGAAAAGAATATTTATTTGTGTACTGTCATTTTTGACATGTATTCTCGCTTTCGCTCAAACCGATAAAGCGTTAGCCAATGCACAGAAAACGCAAGGGTTGTACATTTTTAACGATTGTGAACCTATAAGCGATTATGAGGTTATCGAACGGGTTAAAAATGTTGTTAGTTTTTGGAGTGCTGATTATGAACACATTAAAGGAAAATTGATTAAAAAAGCACTTAAAGACCATCCTGATGCACAAGGGTTGATATTGACCATGAGCAATAAAACCTCTGATGCTGCGGCAGTTATCAAATTTAAAGATAATGTCTCCAAAGAAGACCAACCCAAAGCAAAAGTGATTCGCGAAAATGGTCTGTTAGTATTTTCGGATTGCGAACCTGCCAATGAATATGAAATTATTGACCGTGGCAAAGCGGGTTTGACTTGGTCGGGACAGTATTCCGAGAATAAAAACAAGTTATTGAAAAAAGCAATCAAAAAACATGGCAATCGAGCCGAAGGTATTGTTATAAACGGAGGTAAGAGTGTTGTGATTCGTTTCAAATAATTTTTATTTCAGAAATTATGGAGTAAGCCGAAAAGCCATAAGTGAGTAGGCAAAATTTTAAATTTATTTATATTTTATGAAAAAGATTTATTTTTTTATTATGGCCATGTTTATGGCTTTGGTAATGCCTTTGGTTTTTGTCGGTTGTGGAGATGACGAAGAAAAAATTGCAGATGCATTAGAAGAAGCACTAAAAGATGATGAGTCTAAAGAAGCAATTCTGAA
>JAEELX010000059.1 GCA_016282955.1 Paludibacteraceae bacterium
GAAGTGAAGTTAAACGTTATAGCAGCACAATTATGAAAAAAGGCATACATCCAGATAATTATCGTGTGGTTGTGTTTCGGGATATGAGTGACGGAACGCAGTTTTTTAGCCGCTCAACGATTACCACACGCGACACCATCGAAATTGATGGAGAGACCTATCCACTCGTAAAATTGGAAATTTCGAGCACATCGCACCCATTTTATACGGGTAAATCGAAGTTGGTGGATACCGCAGGACGTGTGGACAAGTTTATGTCGCGTTACGGCAACCGCAAAAAGTAATTTTTAGTAAAGTATAGCATAGGTGGGCAATGCTGTACGTGTGTTGCTCACCTATTTTTGTATAAAAATCAAAAGAAACATTTATGGCAGATATTCAGCAAGTACATACTCAATTAAAGGCAGATATTCTCAAGACGACCATCGGTTCGATTATTTTTTACGCTTTCTTATTCCTCGTTTTTTACCTTTTGGAGCGGTTTATTCCCGCATTAAGTGGCAGGTTGATTTTGTGGGACCAACTCGTGTATTATGTGGGTTTATTTGGCAGTATTATTGGGGTGATTTATATCTTGCTTATTCGTAATCCGCACAACTATTTAGGCTATATTTTTGGCATTGGCATGTCGTTATGCTTGGCGATGCAGTTCTTTTTGCAAGGGCATTATGACTTGGTGTTGATGTATTTTATTATATTTATTCCGATTCAAATCAAGACGTTTTTCTCGTGGAGGAAAAATCTGTTGGATAGTTTGGAAGGTGGTCAAAGCGAGATGCACCCAGCTTTTATTAACTTCAAATCGCTTCTTATCACGCTGTTGGTTTGTTTGGTGATTTGGTTGGGCGACTATGCGTTGCTGTCTTGGCTGGCACACGAGAGTTTCTTGGACAACATGTTGCTCAAACTGCTGAGCTCGTTTATGATTGCTTCGTCTTGTTTGGCGAACTATTGGCTGATGTACCAAAAGAATGACGCTTGGTTTTTCTGGGTGCTGTTTTGTGTGGTAGGTACGATTTTTAATATCCTTATTGGCAGTTATTTTACGTCTGTTTTCTTCTTTATTAGTACGCTTGCGAATGTGGATGCGATGTTAGCATGGCTTCGTATCACTCGTCCCGAAGATAAAGGTTGGACGAAGTTGGGAAAGTAAGAGAAGAGTTTTTTTGTTTTTAAAAAATACTGTACCCTCGAAATTGACAGTTCACATGAGCAAAAGCAGATTTTACGACACCATTAAAGATGTACTTGATGAAAGAGGGGTAGAGACTCCGTACAAGAACGGACTAACTCTCTATTTTCCCAACACCGATTACACATACCCGTTCAAATGCGACGGATATATGGAGCCTGTTGTTAACGGCAATAAATTCCGTTTGATTATTGAGTATAAATTAGACGAGTTACTGAGCGATAAGTCTGGCAAAGCCAAAGTACTGATACAGGTTATTTGGTATTTGAAAAAGTTTGAATTGGACGGGAAGATTATACCTAATGTGTGCCTTGTGGGAGATAAAAATGAATGCTTTGCTCTCCAAACAAATCCTTTGTTAAAATATCTTGATGAAGATGTGGACTGGGAAACTGCTCCGTCTCAAGCGTACCTTAACTATCCCGAAGTGGTTGTAAAGATTGCCAATGATGCTGATATAAATCCGTTTGTGTTTAACATTGACGAGAATTTCAGTTTCAAAGTTGTTGTTGAAAAAATCAAAGACCTTGCATGTAATATTCAGCGATATGTTCGAGTCACCGAGCATAATATTTCCAACATCTTTGACTATTTCTGCAAGAATGTTCTTAAAGGCAAGAATAAACTGAACGGGCACGATTTGGTAGGCATCTTCATGGGTGTCTTGAATGATTCTACCAACTACTACCAACATCCGACAAAACCAAACATCCTTGTTTGCAACGGCATAAATGTGAATATGGACGGCAGTAACTTCAAGTCTTTCTTTGGCTATTTCGATAGAAACTATACGCCACAAGAAAAAACGAGAATGACCAGTATTGCTGACCGTTTAATTAAGGATGCCGACAGACGAATGAAAGGCGATTTTTGGACACCGACTCTTTTTGTGGACTATGCTCACAATATGCTTGAAAGTGTGTTAGGTGAAGACTGGAAAGAACGATGTGTTGTTTGGGATAATTGTTGGGGAAGCGGTAATCTTACAAGAGATTATCACTTTGGGGAATTGTACTGTTCAACACTATTTCAGAGTGAATTGGATATGGGCACGAACTATAATTTGGAAGCAACCAAGTTCCAATTTGACTTTTTGAATGATTATATACCAAGCCCAGACGATTTAATACAATATGATTCGAAGATTCCACAAGGATTACATGAAGCACTAAAACAGAACAAACCTATTGTCTTTTTTCTTAATCCTCCATATGCTACATCGAGTAGTGATTTTGGTAAAGGAGTAGATAACACGAAGGGAATAGGCTCATGCGATACTGCTGTAAAAAAGAATATGGTTAGTGAGGGCATGGACAATGCAAGCAAAAACTTATATGCACAGTTTTTATATCGAATAATGAAACTAAAACAAATCTTCCAACTCACAAACTGCTATATAGGTTTATACGCTCCACCTTTGTTTCTAACAGGACCTGCTTGGGCAGTGTTTAGGAAACACTTCTTAAAAGAGTTCTCATACGAAAAAGGTTGTCAATTTAAGGCAAGTCATTTTGCAGATGTGTCAGATAGTTGGGGCATATCATTTTCGGTATGGAAATCTGGCGAGACTCTTAATAAGGAAAGTTTTAATTTTGAGTTGATAGATGAGGTTGATGGGGAAATAAAAACAAAAGAGTATAAGGAAGTATATAATATAGATGGCAAAAATTCAGCCAAAGAATGGATAAAGCAACCAATAAAAGGAATCAGCGTAGAAGAAAAGCCTACGTTCTCAAGTGCATTATCTGTTAAAGAGGGTACAAACTGCAATACTAAGATTAACAGAAATGCCTTAGGCTGTTATTCTAATATGGGTAACAACGTAGACCAAAATCAACTTAAAGTATCTATATTTACAAGTTGTGATTCTTCTAACGCCAATGGTCTGTCAATAATGCCAGAAAACTATGAGCGTGTAGTATCTTTGTTTGCCGCTCGCAAGTTAATTGAAAAGAATTGGGTTAATTCAAAAGATGAATATTTGGCACCTGATGAGAATCATCCACAATTCCAAGAATTTGTAAATGATGCCATTGTATTCTCTCTTTTTAATACCGCCAGCAATCAATCTTCATTGCGTCAAATAGAGTTCAAAGGCAAAAAATGGAATATCTACAATGAATTCTTCTGGATGAGTAAAGACGAAATTCTACAGTTAGCAAGTGATAATCAATTGGATGAATGTTATAATGATGCAAGAACAGCAAAAGACAGCTTTGTATATCAAAAACTTCAGACATTAACTCTTTCACCAGAAGCACAAGCGGTTCTTGACAAGGCAAACGAAATCGTAAGAACAACTTTCAAATTTAGAGACTTGTTTAATGGTAGCAATCCTGAATATCAAATTATGAATTGGGATTGTGGTTGGTATCAAGTAAAGGCATTGGCGAAAGAGTATGGAAAAAATCGACTCGATGAGTTCAACGCACTTTATAAGGCATTAGCAGACAAAATGAGACCGATGGTTTATACATTAGGTTTTTTGAAATAAATTAGTGGACAAATGGGAGAGTATGTTGATAATTTAGATAATTTAATGGAAGAACTATTCGAGGTTGTTCCCGTAAGTTATTTTTTATCTTCTACTTTTGAAGAAAGAATACAAGCAAGCCGATATGGATTTCAGTGGAACTTTCGGCAAGTTGGACATATCATAAATGAAACTTTGGAGGGGAAAGAAGCAGCAATGGAGGCAAAAATAAAGGGGATGTGCAATATATATTTACGAGAAGGTGCTCCTTCTATTTATAGGTTTGTTTCTTTCCTAATTATTAATTATTGCGAGGACAATCACACCCAAGTTAATTTGCAAAAATTAAGAGTGATATTGCGCTCTATTGGTGTGATAAAAATTGCAGAATTAGAGCAATACGATTCAAATACTCCTTTTACTCAAAACATTATTACAGAAATCAACAAGTGGGATGAGATGAAAAAGATGGTCGAAAAACTTGAAAGCGATTGTATTAAGGCTATAGATACAGATGATTTTAGGAATATAGGTAATACCTGTCGCAATTTGTTGATTCGATTAGCCCAATTGGTATATAATCCCGAAATTCATGGAGATATTACAGACAGAGGAGTCAGAATAGGGAAAGCTCATGTTTTGGAAATGTTGTCAAAATATATTGCGTTTAAACTTGCGGGGGACAGCAATGAAGAATTTAGGAGTTATGCTAAATCTTCCTTAGGTATTGCAAATGTACTTACTCATAAAAGCCATGCTACAAAAAAAGAAATGTTGCTGACTGCATCTGCGACAATAAACCTTGTATATATTGTTGGGCTTATTGGCGATAAATTCAATAATAATTATGTATAGTCTTATAAAGGGTAAAAAAAAGGAAGTAACGATTATGCAAGGATAGAATTTTAGTAAAAAGAATACATAAAAGGCTATTTAATCGTATCTTGGTAATCTTCCAACACTTGTCGCTCCAATTTTACAACGTTCCTTGTTCCACTAAAATGATGACTCGTTCGATGATTTTGTCTTTGTCGGAGGCATCGTATTCTTCTTTGAGGTCGTTTTTGAAGATTTTTGCGACCAATTGCCAGAAATTAGCCGTAAACTTCCCTTTATACATCACAATCAGTTCGTAGGATGTTTGGCTCGTTTCGCGGTCTAATAGTTTCATAAGCATTCGGCCTTGCGAAGCGGTCATGTGCCGAAAATCGTCTTCGTAGGTGCGGAAAAGTTGCTTTTCATAGTTTCGCCACCATTTTTTGCGTTCTTTTTGGTCGAGTTTGGCAAGTTCGGCATCGGCATATTGAATGTCTTTTGCAATGCGTTTGGCATACGGAAGGCATTTTTTTACGTCTCGCACCGTTCGCCAATAAAACTGTTCTTGGCGTTTATTCTTAAATTTGAGCGGAGCAAAGATATTTATTTCTGGTAAAAAACCTAAATAAATTGTATCTTCGCCAATGACTTGTACGCCCATAGAACCACTATCGGCAAAACAAGCCATAGAATACGCAAATAGAATATATAAAACACATCTTCGCACGCAACGAAGATACAAAAAATCTAATAAAGAGTATGATTTTAGAAGAAAAGATAAACGAGCCCATCATGCGTTTGATAGGTGAGCAAGCGGATAAATTAGGTCTGCCGTGCTTTGTGGTTGGTGGTTGGGTACGCGACCTGTTTTTGAGGCGTGAAAGCAAGGATATTGACGTGGTGGTGGTTGGTTCAGGCATCGATTTAGCCGAGTCGGTGGCGAAAGCGTTGGGACGAGGAGCCCATTTGAGCGTTTTTAAGACCTACGGCACGGCACAAGTGAAAAAAGGCGACTTGGAACTGGAATTTGTTGGGGCTCGTAAAGAATCCTATCGCAAAGAATCACGCAACCCGATTGTGGAAAATGGTACGTTGGAGGAAGACCAAAAAAGGCGAGATTTTACGGTGAATGCGTTGGCTATCTGCCTCAATAAAGAGCATTATGGCAAGCTTTTAGACCCGTTTGATGGGTTGGTGGACTTGCAAAATAAAATCCTGCGAACTCCTTGCGACCCCGATATAACCTTTAGCGATGACCCTTTGCGTATGATGCGAGGGGTGCGGTTTGCGTGTAAATTGGGTTTTGAGTTAGATGCAAGCACTTTTGAAGCCATTCAACGCAACCGAGCCAGAATCGAAATCATCACCAAAGAACGCATTGCAGAAGAATTGAACAAAATTATGCTGTCGTCCAAGCCATCTGTTGGGTGGGTTTTGTTGGATAAAGTGGGCTTGCTCAGTTATATTTTGCCCGAATTGAAGGCGTTGCAAGGCATTGAAGTGAAGGAATATGTGGGGCATAAGGACATTTTTTTGCACACCATGCAGGTTTTGGACAACGTGGCTAAGGCACAAGACGAGCAAGGCGAGAAGAAAGAGAGTTATTTGTGGTTGCGTTGGGCAGCCCTTTTGCACGACATCGGCAAGCCAAAAACCAAACAGTGGAGCGGGAAAACGTGGACTTTCCACAACCATAACTACATCGGAATGAAGATGGTGGGTTCTATTTTCAAGAAGTTGAAACTGCCACAGAACGAAAAAATGGACTATGTGAAGAAGATGGTGGATTTGCACATGCGGCCGATTAGTTTGGTGGAGGATACGGTTACCGACTCGGCAGTGCGACGTTTGCTGTTTGAGGCAGGCGACGATGTGGAGGATTTGATGATGCTTTGTCATGCCGACATAACCTCTAAAAACGCCCAAAAAGTGGAAAAATACCATCAAAATTTCGTTTTGGTGCAGCAAAAAATGGTGGAATTGGAGGAACGCGACCGCATACGCAATTTTCAACCGCCCGTTGATGGACAAGAAATCATGGAACTGTTGCATTTGCCACCGAGCCCTGTGGTTGGGGAACTGAAAACGGCGATTAAAGACGCTATCTTAGACGGAATTATCCCCAACGAACACGAAGCAGCCAAAGCCTATTTGATGCAGTTGGCAAAAGAAAAACAACTACTCTAATGTACACTTTTGCCAACATAGAAGCCCGATTGGAGCCGATTTATCACGAGGAAGCAAATCCTTTGACGCAGTGGATTTTGGAGGAACTGTTTGGCGTTTCGGCGTTGGAGGCGAGCCGTTGGCAGTTAGATGAAGCCACAAACGAACGCTTGGAGACGGTCATCGGTCGATTGCTGCAACATGAACCTATTCAGTACATTTTTGGGCATACGCAGTGGCACGGTTTGGATTTTTTCCTTACGCCAGCAACGCTCATTCCGCGTCCCGAGACGGGCGAATTGGTGGATTGGATTTTGCAAAATCATAACCAAACGCCCATCAAAGTGCTGGATATTGGCACAGGAAGCGGTTGTATTGCGATTGCATTGAAGCATAAACGTCCGACTTGGACCGTGCTGGGAGTGGATATTTCGCAAAAAGCAATCGAGGTTGCAACCCAAAACGCACAACATAACCATGTGGACGTAAAATTCGCTTGTGCAGACGTTTTTTCGGACGAAATAATGCAGTTGGGACAGTTTGATGTGGTGGTTAGTAATCCGCCGTATATTTGCAACCGCGAAAAAGCCGTTATGTCCGCGAATGTGCTGCAATACGACCCTGCACAAGCCCTCTTTGTGCCTGATGAAACAGCTTTGCTGTTTTATTCGCACACTGCCCAAATGCGTTTCGGGAACCACCTTTACTTTGAAA
>JAEELX010000060.1 GCA_016282955.1 Paludibacteraceae bacterium
GAATAACCTATCGCTAATTCCGTGTATATATTACCCTTAAAGCCCAATCGTGATAGGTCAAAACGATTCGTCCCTGTAAAATCATCCATACCATCGTCCATCGCTAAGCGGAATATGTCGTATGGGAGAAAGCCTACCGCTTCGAAATGTTCGGAAATGTTCAAATGGAAATAATTCTTGTCCTTAACCCGAAATCCAAAAGACAATATATTCAAATTCATGTTAACATCCCCAGAAAAACGCTTCCCAGAAAGCCTCAGATTCCTTAAAAATTTTTGCCTCGTCTTGTCGTTATATAACGCCGTAACTATCTTTCCATCTTGTTTTTGTACAACATCACTCAATGCTATTGACGAACGAATAGAAGCGTTCATATACGCCATGGGCGACATACCGAAATACACCTTGCTAATCGGCATAAAAGCGGGGTTAATCGTATGACGATACGGCGAGTTTTCTAAGAAATACAACGTGTTAGCGTATTGAGCACTAACGCTTACGGTAACCCACAATAATAAAAATCCAATTACAGTCTTCTTCATGTGTCTTTAATCTTAGGGAGCAAAATCTAAGTTGGCATTAACATTAGCACATAAGCCTATATGTACTTTTATCTGAGAAGGTTCCAGTTTTTCAAGAGTTTCCGCTTCGGCTTTGGCAGTGCATTTGTAAATAAGAGTCCCCATCCGCTTGATTAGTTGCAATTGTTCAGACGAAATATGTACCGTATCAAGTTGCTCGGAGGGAATTATTTTACTTCCTCTATACGTAGCAGGTTTTATCTTGACTAAGTTATTAAAGAAATGGATGGGCATCTTATTCATATAATCATCATAACACGTGTATTCAAATTGAATATCAACGGGCAATTCGTTGGTTGTATTTAGGAAGAGAAAAATATCCGAAAGGGACATTGTATCAACATATTTACTATCGCTCGCCGATTGAAAATCGATTTTTGACAGATTGATATTCTCAATCGTATCGTAGAAGACAAGCGTTCCGTTAGGCACAGGTGGTGGTACAAATTTATCATTATACACTATTATTTCACCTACGGGTATCGTAACTCCCAACGAAGTTTTGACAGTCATATCAATGCTATCAATCTCAACCATACATCCCGCTAAAACAAGATGTAACATCAAAAGTATTATAAAAAAGTATCGATTCGTTTTCATAGTTTATAGGTAAATTTGGTTAAGAAACTCTGACAACACTATGCCAGCTTTATATAATTGCTTTTCCATATCATCTACAAAATAATAGATGTAATGGTATGTATTCCCGTCCCATTGGGACTGATAAGCATAAATTTTGCGTGTGATTAGATAGGATTGTTTTAATAAATCCTCTTTCGACTGCCTTTGAATATCTTTTTTGATATGGGCAAACTTATTCTGCAAAAATTCCGCATATTCGGTGTAACTATATCCTTGTGATTCAATAAGTTTCGTATCCCAAATGGCGTGTAGATTGGTGGATTGTCCCATCCATTTGCAACTCACTTTATTCCCCCCTGCATCGCTCAAATAGCCCATGTGCATCGGACAAAACCTATCGCCATACAAATGCACGAGGAACTTCAATGCTACCGTATCGTTTTTGTTACTTTTCAATACATTCGTCAAACTATCCATAGCCTTAAATAGGTTTCCACCTTCTTGGGGATATTTTTTGAGCATTGCCAAAACGTCCTTTTCGGACATGTCCCCTTCAATATCTTGGTAGTGCCAATCGTGGCTATTGGGAAAGATGGTGTCGCTTTTTATTTCATCTGCCCAGTTGGCGATGTACACCATTCCATGTTTACCTAAAATGTCATCAACTTGCTTCTGTGTTTGCTTATTGAGATTATCATAAGCAATTTGAGCAATAATTCTGTGCCCTTTTTGTCCCCATGAAAGCACCTGTTGCACATACATCAAGGACAGAAATAAGCAAAACAAAAAAACTTTTTTTCGCATCTTTTATCGTATTCAATTGCTTTGCAAAGATACAAAAAAATGCAAAAACGAAAAAAAATAACATACATCATCTACGTAAACTCCAACCTAATACCTTACATCGTACAGAAAATAGTTGCCGTAGCTTCCCAACCGATACTGAAAAACTTACTTTGTTTTTTGGAAAAAAAATATACCTTCGTGGCATCTTTATTAACACTTAAATTAAATCGTTATGCCAATAGATAAACCTTATGTACTCGGCTTAGATGTAGGCGGTACAAATTCAGTAGTTGGAGTGGTGGACGCTCGCGGACATGTTTTAGGAAGAACATCAATCAAAACGAAGGACTATCCCGTTTTTGCAAACTATGTAGAGGCTTTATGTGCCGAGATTGAGAAGGTTGTGGAACCCTTAGGAGGCATGGAAAAAGTGCGTGGATTGGGAGGTGGAGTGCCTAATGCGTGTTACTATACGGGTATGATTGACCAAGCGGCTAACCTGCCGTGGTCGCATGTGCCGTTTGCCCAAGCCATCTCTGACAAGTTGAATATCCCCGTTTCTATCACCAACGATGCCAATGCTGCAGCGATGGGTGAGATGATGTACGGTGTGGCAAAAGGTATGAAAAACTTCATCACCATCACCCTCGGGACAGGTGTCGGGTCGGGCATCGTGATTGATGGCAAAGTGGTGTATGGGCACGATGGGTTTGCTGGTGAGTTAGGGCATACGACAGTGGTTCGTGGCGAGACAGGACGTTTGTGCGGATGCGGACGGAAGGGTTGTTTGGAGGCATACGCAAGTGCAACAGGCGTGGCTCGTACTGCCAAAGAGATTTTAGAAACGACTACCAAAGCCACTATCTTGCGTGATTTGAAAGAGAGTGAAATAACCTCCAAAGACGTCTATGATGCAGCCATGCAAGGCGATGAGGTTGCCAAAGAGATTTTCAATTATACAGGTACGATTTTGGGCGAGAGTTTTGCGAATTTTATCCTTTTCTCGGCTCCTGAGGCGATTGTGATTTTTGGAGGCTTGTCGAAAGCAGGAGAGTTGCTCTTAGACCCAATCCGCAAGGCGATGAACGCCAACGTGATGTATTTTTGGAAGGATAAAGTGAAATTACTTTTATCGGATTTGAAAGAGGCGGATGCGGCTATTTTAGGTGCTTCTGCGTTGGCTTGGGAGTTGTAATGCTGTTTCCTGTATTTTATCAAATTCCTGATTTTGTCCAGCGTCTGTATCGTGGGATCGTTTGGCGAAAGGTGGTGGAAAATAAAAAAGTGGCTTATCTCACCTTTGACGATGGTCCTGTGCCGGAGGTTACGCCTACTGTGTTGGATATTTTAAAGCAATACGGTGCCAAAGCGACTTTTTTCATGGTAGGAGAAAATGCCGTGAAGCATCCCGATTTATTGGAGAGGATTCGCCAAGAAGGGCACGCAGTAGGCAATCATACCTACAACCACATCAAAGGTTGGCAATTAACGACGGCACAGTATATGAAAAACATACGTAAAGCCGACGAAGTGCTGCATACTACCCTTTTTCGCCCACCATACGGTCGGATGAAACACTCGGAGAAGAAAGCCTTATTGCAAAGCGGATATTCCATCTATTATTGGGATGTCCTCACGCACGATTACAACAAACAGTACTCCAGCGAAAAAATCGTGGCTATCGTCAAACGGTTTACCCGCAACGGAAGCATCATCACTTTTCACGACTCCATCAAATCCAAAGATAGTATGCTCAAGGCCTTGCCACAGGTGATTCAGTTTTTGCAACAAGAAGGATACGAATTAATAACGTTATGAAAAAAGCCCTCTTCGTCATATCGCTTGTAGGTTTGTTGTTGCTCACCAACCAATGTGCCAACCGAGGCATAGGTCCGCAGGGAGGTCCCAGAGATACGCTTCCACCCGTGCTGATTCAAGCAACCCCCGAAAATTATACCCTCCATTTTAATGCAAGAAACATCGAATTGTTGTTTGACGAGTACATTCAGTTGGATAATCCCAACACCAAAGTGTTCATTTCGCCTCCACAGAAGCAAATGCCCGTCATCAAAGCCATCGGCAAGAAGGTGCTAATCGCTTTTGAAGAGGACTTGCAGGATTCTACAACCTATACGATTGATTTTGGGGGTGCGATACAAGATAATAACGAGAAAAATACCCTCGCTGATTTTGCGTATTCGTTTTCTACGGGCGACCATATAGATACGTTTGAGATAGCAGGACACGTCATCAATGCCCAAACGCTCAATCCTATGACGAACATTATCGTGGGGTTGCATTCGGATTTTCGGGATAGGACGTTTTTGAAAAAACCGTTCGAAAAAATAGGACAAACCGACACCAGTGGCCATTTTACCATGCGAAACATCGCCGAAGGGAAATATCATATTTTTGGACTCAAAGAAGGCAGTAAAGATTTTATTTATCAGCCAGGAGAAGGCGTTGCTTTGTACGATTCTATCATCACAACAACCGCTTCGCAACAAATGGTAGCCGACACGTTTTGGTTTGACCCATTTACGATTGACACTATTATTTCCTACGAAAAGACGATTTATGAGCCCTCAGATTTGTTACTGTTTTATTTTGAAGAGGATTTTCAGCGGCTTTTTATCAACCGTATCCAACGCGAACAACGCAACAAGTTTTCCTTCACTTTTTCCGCTCCACAGCCAACTATGCCCGAAATCAAGGAAATAACTACTCTCAAAGACGAAAATGGCACCAAACATTTCAAGCCTTTTTTGGGTAAAACTCTCTGGCAAAACAACCCCACGTTTGACACGATTACCTGCTGGCTCTTGGACTCGACGGTGATGCTTGCTGACACGCTAGCGATGGCGATAACGTATTGGAAATCCGACTCGCTGTATCAACTTTTTGAGCAAACGGACACGCTTTTTGCCGTGTATCGCGAGCCACGTTTGAGCGAAAAAAATAAAGCATTGTTGCTCCAAAAAGAACAAAACCGAAAAATTAACTTCCATTTGAACATCAGCGATAAATTTGACTTTTTTTCAACCGTGATGCTGCACACCGACTACCCCATTGCTTCGTACAATATGGATAGCATTCGGCTGCAACAACAAGAAGATACGATATGGAACTCGTTGATTTTCAATCTAATACCGCTGGACAGTGCCTATACGCAATACCTGATTCAATACGAGTGGGAACCTGATGAACAGTACCGTTTGGTGATTGATTCGGCGACTTTTTACGATATTTATGACAAAACAAACGAGCCAAAAGAGTTCACTTTCGCAACAAATTCATTGGAAACATACGCCTCGTTGCTCGTAAAAATGAAATATTTTGACCCGCAAGCCCGCATCCAACTGTTGGATAACAATGAAAATGTGGTACGCGAGTTGCCTGCACAAGAGCAAGGAACGAAATTTGAAAACTTGCCTGCACAAATCTACTATTTGCGGATTTACCTTGATTGGAATGAGGATGGGCAGTGGACGACTGGAAGCGTGGCTCACCGAAGACAGCCCGAACCCGTCTTTTACTTCCCGCAACAGCTGTCCTTGCGGGCCAATTGGGACTTTGAAGAAACGATTGATACGTCCATCCCAATCACCGAGCAACGACCGCAAGAACTGAGAAAAAATGCTCAAAAATAAACAACATATTTACCCAATCGTTTTTATCATTTTGGGGGTAATCATTTTATTCACCACTTTTTTTCTGACTGAAGACACGGTACTTTCGTTGGTGAGCAGTCTATTTGGTGTGGTTTGCGTGGTTTTGTGTGCACAAGGCAACATCATTCATTTTTTCTTTGGTTTCATTCAAATCGGCACGCATTTGTGGATTTGTTACACCGAACGGCTGTATTCGTCTATGTTCATCGATGTTTTCTACCTGGTTACGCAAATTATCGGGCTATTTTTGTGGTATAAACATCTCCGCAAAGGCGAATCTGAGTCCGAGTCGTCTGTCCTTATCGTTACGCAAAAAATGGCTCCCAAAGTGCTGGCCGTGCTGGCAGTTTCGGTGTTGGTGTTGTCGTTTGCTGTCGGGGCTTTTTTGCGGTATTTCACCGATGATTCACAACCGTATTTGGATTCTTTTTGCAACGTGCCAGCCTTTGTCGCACAAATCTTGATGATTAAAATGTATCGTGAACAGTACTATTTTTGGCTGTTTTTGGACGTTTGTTTCGTGATTTTGTGGCTCATTGCAGGGAATTATTGTATGATGGTACAGTACATCTTTTGGACCATCAACTGCTTCTATGGTTATTTTCAATGGACAAAATTGAGTGCAGAATAGGTTAAAATAAAGCACCCTATTACCACTTTTCGTACGAATAACGAAGATTTTGTCCATACATAGGATGGTTTTGTGTCTTCAATCGTGTTTGAAAAATGCTACCAATTTCTCCACTTTTTGATTTCAAAAAATCATCTTATATTAAAAATTTAAATTATTGAAAATCAACAAAAATAACCATAGATTTGAAGATTTTTTCTTTATAAATTGAAGATTTTCTGCACAAGATTTGAAGATTTTTTTGGTAAGAATTGAAGATTTTCTTACTTTTGCAACCAAATAAAAACTATGAAATATGATTATCCGTCCACAAACCAAAGAATTTCTTGCCCGACTGCAAGAGCCCCGTCGCACCATCCAAGTGATTGCGGGTCCGCGACAGGTGGGCAAGACAACCATGATAAAGCAAGTATTGCAAACGTTGTCCATGCCTGCCCGATTCTTCAATGCTGACGGAGTAAACGCTGACGACAAAGATTGGATTGCCGACCGTTGGAATGAAGCACGTGCCTTACAGCGGTTCAATAAGTATCCAGAGATGTTGCTCGTTATAGATGAGATTCACAAAATAGATAATTGGAGCGAACAAGTAAAACGCGAATGGGATGCCGACACGTTCAATGACACCAATATAAAGGTCGTTTTATTGGGTTCGTCACGTCTTTTGCTCAAACAAGGATTGACCGAATCCTTGGCTGGACGCTTTGAAATAATCCCGATGGGTCATTGGTCGTTTGCCGAGATGCAAGAGGCTTTCGGGTGGGATATTAACCAATATATCTACTATGGTGGGTATCCTGGCAGTGCCTCCTACATAAGCAATGAAGCCCGTTGGAGACGTTATATGCGAGACGCTATCGTGGCTCCTGCGATTGAAAAAGACGTCCTCCAAACCACCTATATCTATAAACCTGCCTTGATGCACCAACTATTCCTCTTGGGATGTGCCTACTCGGGCGAATTGCTATCGTATAACAAGATGCTGGGACTGTTGCAAAATATCGGCAATGCTACGACGTTGGTGAACTATTTGAAGGTTCTGGGCGAAAGTAAACTCCTCATCGGGTTGCCGAAATATGTGATGGATACGTCCCGAAAATACCGCACGATTCCCAAACTGCAAGTGTTTAACAATGGCTTATTGACGGCACTGACGGACGGGGTTAGTTTTGAAAAAGTATATACCAACCCGCAAAAATGGGGACGATGGGTCGAATCGGCAGTGGGGTGTTATCTGTTGGACAAAGCCGAAGAGTTGGAGTGCAATCTGTTCTATTGGCGAGAAAACAACGAAGAAGTGGATTTTATTTTACAAAAAGCCGACCGATTGCTTGCCATTGAGGTCAAAAGTGGCAAACGGCAGAACAATATGGGATTGAGTATCTTCCGCAATATGTACCATCCTAACCATTCACTGGTGGTTGGCGGAAATGCGATGCCCCTTGAAGAATTTTATCGTGGCAACCTGGAACATTTGCTTTAAATTTTGCCAATGCTGATAATGGTTTAGCGAAATACAAAAAGGATTTTTAAAACAAACGCCCTTGCTGAGAAATTTTAATTCATTGAAAATCAACAAAAATTACCTTAGATTTGAAGATTTTTTCTTGGTAAATTGAAGATTTTTCGCACAAGATTTGAAGATTTTTCAGGCGAGAATCGCAGATTTTTTACGGAGGAATGGTGGTTTTTTGAGGTTGGCGTTTTTTTGCTTTGTTGGGAAAAATATATACCTTTGCAGTGCGTTGGCATTTTTTATGACGAGAGAAATAACTTTTTTAAAGATAAAAAATATGAAGAAACTTGTTTTAATCGTTTGTATCTTGTTATTCCATATAGAATACAACAAAGCCGAAATTTTGACGGGAAAATGTGGCTATAATCTGCAGTATTCGTTGAACACAGAAGATAGCACGCTAACCATTACGGGAAATGGATGGTCTATATCTTCTCTTTGGGAGATAAAGTCGTATATAAAATCAATCCGATCAGTTGTGTTGCCAGAAGGATTAACAACAATAGGCAATTTTTCTGATTATACTTCTTTGACTTCTATAACAATTCCTAATAGTGTTACTAAGATAGACCTGTCTGCTTTCAAAGGTTGTACTTCTTTGACTTCTGTAACAATCCCCAATAGTGTAACTAAGATAGTTCAGTCTGCTTTTGAAGGTTGTACTTCCTTGACTTCTATAAATATTCCTAATAGCGTTACAGAGATAGGTATTTCTGCTTTCGCAGGTTGTACTTCCTTGACTTCTATAATTATTCCGAATAGTGTTACTAAGATAGCACAGTCTACTTTCGAAGGTTGCACTTCGTTGACCTCTGTAACGATTCCCGATAATGTAAAAATAATAGACAGTAGGATTTTCAAAGGCTGTACTTCTTTGACTTCTATAACAATTCCGAATAGTGTTACAACGATAGATTATGAATCTTTCTATGGCTGTACTTCATTGACTTCTATAACGATTCCTAATAGTGTTACAGAGATAGGTATTTCTGCTTTCAGTGGCTGTACTTCTTTAACTTCTGTAACAATTCCAAATAGTGTTACAGAAATAGGAAATTCGGCTTTTGCAGGCTGCACTTCTTTGACTTCTGTAACAATTCCAAATAGTGTTACAGAAATAGGTAGTTCTGCTTTCAGTGAGTGTACTTTTTTGACTTCTGTAACCATTCCGAATAACATTCCAAGAATAGGCAGTGAAGCGTTTAAAAACATTCCGAATATTGTATATGCGGGTCCCGCTTGGGGATCACCGTGGGGAGCGAGAAGTATAAACGGCTATGTGGAGGATTATCTTATTTATCGTGATGCCACAAAAACAGATTTATTGGCATGTTCGGCACAAGCCACAGGAGAAATCACCATTCCAAATACTGTTACAACAATAGCTGATTACACTTTTAATGGTTGTGCTTCTATCACTTCGGTTACCATACCGAATAGCGTTAAAACAATAGGTAAGGGAAGTTTTCTCGGTTGTTACTCTTTGGCTTCAGTAACTATCCCCAATAGTATTACAACAATAGGGACTGATGTTTTCGCCTCTTGTACTTCCTTGTCTTCTGTAAAAATTCCCAACACGGTTACAACGATAGGTTTTGGGGCTTTTTATAATTGCAAATCATTGACTTCTATAACCATTCCTAATAGTGTTACAACCATAGTTGACTATGCTTTTAGTGATTGTTCTTCGTTGATTTCTGTAACAATTCCTAATACTGTAAAAAAGATAGGCGAGAAGGCTTTTGATAAGGTTCCTAATATCAAAATAGCTTCTCCTCCCAATTTTAGTTTTATTTGGGGAGCGAAGAGTATAAATGGTTATGTGGAAGGTTATCTTGTTTATCGTAATGCTACAAAAACAGAATTATTAGCGTGTTCGGCACAAGCAGCAGGAGATATTACCATTCCGAATAGTGTTAAAACGATAAATAATTCGGCTTTCAATGGTTGTTCTTCCTTGACTTCGGTAACAATTCCCAATACGGTTACGACGATAGGAGAAAATGCTTTTGCAGAAGTTCAAAATATCATATATTCAGGTCCCGCTGTGGGTTCTCCTTGGGGAGCGAAAAAGATAAATGGTTATGAGGTAAGATATTAGCGTTTAAGAAATTTAATTAAACGTTGAAAATCACAAAAAACGGCTATGACAATGCGTTGTAGTCGTTTTTTTATCTGCCGATATTGCTATTTTGGTTACTTATTATGGAAAATGTAATTGATTGAAAATCAATAGAAATCGATTTAGATTTGAAGATTTTTTCTTGATAAATTGAAGATTTTTCAGACGAGAATCGCAGATTTTTTCGCCACCGAATAGACGTATTCTTTTTGAGGCACAACGAAGGTTTGGATTTGGATTTGTTGGCTTTGGTAGGTTTCGGCTGTTTGTGGCTCAAAATCGGCAAGGATTTCGGGCAGTTTTTCGAGCGACTGGATGCCCGTACCTAGCAGTTTTAAGTACGCCTCTTTGCGTGTCCAAATCTTCAAAAACTCCATCGTTGGCTCTTTGGCGTGGCGAATGGCGTGCTGTTCGTGGGCGTTCATCGTCTTTGCTATCAAACTTTCGCGGATGTTCCGAAAACTCTCCATATCCACTCCCACAGGGCTTTTGTCGAACGCAACCGCAATCCCTTTTTTGCAATGACTAATGCTGATGTGATAATCCAATGGCGTACCATTTTGGGCTAAAAACGGCTTTCCGTAGTCGTTCAAAACGATGTCCAACGGTGGCTGAATGCCTTGTGGTTCCAACCAATCAATAACCATTTCGAAGGCTTTGAGACACGTCCATTGGGCATATAAATCCTTGTAACGACTCGCCTTTTCGCACCGTGCAGGGCTATAAATCGCCACTTTTTGCTGCAACCGTGCCACGTCTGCCGTGCTACACGCCTGTATGTCGTCAAAAATCCGTACCATTTACTTCCGCGAGGCTAAAATCTGCTCTGCCAGCACCAAATCCATCGGGTGCGTGATTTTGATATTCGTCCGCTCACCCTCCACAATCCCGATTGGCACCTCTGGACAGTAGCGTAACACCACACCCGCATCATCGGTTGCCCTGAAATCGGGGTCGGCTTGTGCCAACCGATACGCCTGATGGATGATTTTCCGCCGAAAGCCCTGTGGCGTTTGCACATTCCATAGTTGCGTACGGTCTAAAACGGCTTGCACAAAGGGTTGGCTGGGGTCGGCTTGCACGATAGTGTCGATGGTCGGAATTGCCACCTCAACGGCTTGGAAAGTGCGTAATTGCTCAATGCACGCCGTGATTGTCTGAGCCGTAACCAACGGTCGCACGGCATCGTGGATGAGCAAGTTATCGTCATCGTTCGGGTAGTTCGCAATCGCCACCATGCTCGAGTCGGAACGCTCCTTGCCCCCAATCAGGATTTTCCGCACCTTCTTGTAGGCTCGCGTCAGTAGCTCGGTTTGTTGCAGAAATTCTTGCGGGGTTACGATGGCGATTTCGTCTATTTGTGGGTGCGAATTGAAGGTGCCCACCGTATGCTCCAAGATGGTTTTGCTGTCCAAAAGCAAAAACTGTTTGGGCGTATTGCTCCCCATGCGTTTCCCGCTTCCTGCGGCTAATAATATAGCTATGTTTCGGCTCATTGCAGTTTCCTTTGTCGTACCACTTCGTAGAGCATCACACCCGCTGCCACAGACACATTCAGCGACTCTATACTACCCAAAATCGGGATTTTGATGGCATCGGTGCACGCTTCCAAGTTCTCGTGATAAATGCCAAAACCCTCCGAACCCATCACGATGGTCGTGGGAAGGGTCATATCGGCTTGGGTGTAGGTTTTTTGGGCATGTTCGGTAGATGCCAACACTTGGAATCCAGACGCTTTGAGGTATTCGATGGCATTAGCGATTTTTTCGGTTTTGCAAATCGGCAAGGACAGCAACGCTCCTGCAGAGGCTTTGATAGCGTCCCCATTGATAGCCACCGAACCACGCGTGGAGATAATCAAGGCATCAACCCCCGTACAAACGCACGTACGAGCAATTGCACCGAAGTTTCGCACGTCCGTGATGCCGTCCAAAAGCAGCAATAAAGGCGTTTTGCCCGCTTCAAAAGCGTTCATCACAATCGTCTCCAACGAACAAAACTCAATGGGCGAAATGAACGCAATCACACCTTGATGATTCTTGTCGGTGTATTTATTTAGACGCTCCACCGGGACTTTTTGTATCCACGTGCCGTGCGGGATTTTTTCGAGCAATTCTTTGCCAATGGCGGACGACATATCCCTTCGCAAGAGGATTTTGTCAAACACTTTGCCTGCTTCGATGGCTTCCAACACTGCCCGCGTACCGAAAATCATTTCGGACTCTTTCGGTCGTTTGATTTTATATTTTTCCATTTACGTTATAATTTACTGTTCTACAACATAATAAGTCGCCATTTTCGGCTCGCAAGTGCATTCCACCACCTTCACAATAGCGAAAAAAACTACAATCGTTGCACGGCTTGGTTGTTCTCATCCAATCGCGGTTGCGGTACTGTTCAAAGCGATGTTCCCACACGTCCCAGAAGTTATCGTGGTAGATATTCCCTTGATAATACTTGCCCCGAACGCTCGTGCAAGCCGATATGTGTCCGTCCACCAAGATACTCGCCACACTGATTCCAGCCGCACACTGGTAGAGATAATTCCGTACCTTGCCTTCCCAATCGCCCAAAAAACTCTCGCACGAGAAACTAACCTGCCGATTTTGCTTCCGTTCACTGTCAATGAACCGCATCAGTGTTTCAAATTCTTGCTCGTCCAAAAAGAGTTCGGGGTGGCTTTTCGCCCTACCCATCGGCACGATAGTGAACAGTCGCCAGCGTCTGCAACCCAACTCCCATAGTTGCTTGCGAATGGTATCTAATTGGTGAATTGTCCGTTTATTTACACAGGTTACCACGTCCCACGTGAGGTTACTTCTTGCCAACAGTCGAATCGCATTTGTCGCTCCTTGAAAAGCCTGTGGGTTATTGCGAAGCCACGTATGGTCAGGCTCCAAGCCATCGCAACTGATGGTCATAGACCGCAAACCAGCCTGCACAAGCCGCTCAAAACGCTCTTGGGTCAACAACAAACCATTCGAAACCATCCCCCACGGGTACTCACGCTCGTACAAAGCCCGTCCAACCTCCTCAATATCCTCACGCATAAGCGGCTCTCCGCCCGAAAAAATCACCATCAGTTGGTGCGGGTTGACATGCGGCGTGATTTGCTCATCAATCACTTTGAGGAAATCTTCGGCAGGCATATCGGGCAACACGGAACTCACCTTACAGTCGCTCCCACAGTGCAAACAACTCATGTTACACCGCAAGGTACATTCCCAAAAAAGTTGCCGTAGCGGGTGCATTTTTTGCAAGTTTTTGCGTCTCAGTCGCTCCAACTCCAACGCCCAACGAAGCCGAAAAGATAGGTTTTTATTCATGGCAATAAGTCCTCCAAGCGGTGATTAGTTGTTGTATGTCGTCTGCCCAATTGGAGTCAAAAAACATCCGTTCATGGGTTGTTGGGTGCGTAAAACCTAAGGTCTTGGCGTGCAAAACTTGACGCGGACAAAGGTCAAAACAACGCTCCACAAACTGCTTGTACTCGGGTGTGCGAACGCCCTTCAATAGTTGTTTTCCGCCATATTTTTCATCATTGAAAAGCGGATGCCCGATGGATTGCATGTGGACACGAATCTGGTGCGTCCGTCCCGTCTCCAACTTACACTCGATGAGCGTCACGTAGAGCAGGTTTTCCAGCACTCGCCAATGGGTTATGGCATCTTTCGCAGTCGTGTCGTCCTCCTTCGCGATGGTGTAGAGCGTGCGGTCTTTGGGATTGCGTGTGAGGGCTTTATGAATCGTGCCTTGTGGTTCGTCAAAGCGTCCCCAAACCAAGGCGTTGTAGGTGCGTTCAACCGAATGGTCAAAAAATTGCTTGCCCAACAGCGACTTTGCCAACGGCGTTTTTGCCACCAAAAGCAAACCCGATGTATCTTTATCTATCCGATGAACCAAGCCAATAGATGGGTCATTCATATCCAAACTGTTCTGAAAATGGTATGCCAAAGCGTGCAACAACGTCCCCGAAAAATTGCCGTGTCCCGGATGAACCACCATTCCAGCGGGTTTGTTGACCACCAGCACTTCATCATCTTCGTAAACGATATTGAGGGGGATATTTTCGGGCGTGATAGAGTAATCTTGCGGCTCGTAATCCATCAAAATCCGAATCACGTCAAACGGCTTCACTTTGTAATTGGCTTTGATTATTTTCTCACCAACGTACACATTACCCGCATCAATAGCCGTTTGGATGCGATTGCGTGATACGTCCGCCACGTGTTCGGCTAAGTATTTATCGATTCGGATGGGCGTTTGACCAGCATCTACTTCAACGCGTAATTTCTCAAACAAAACGTCATTATCTTGCAAACGCTCTTCCATTGTTTAATCAAAAAAATCTTCGTCTTCTTGTTTTTTGGAACTCGTTGTAGTTACGGCACGATTCGAAACTTTGATATCAATTTCCGTATAAGGTTGCACAACCGTACCGCTCTCGGGTCGTTGCCAAAAAACGTACAGGTTTTGCTTGGTATCAAGTTCAACTTCGTCTCCATTTTCGTCCAAACACGTCCCGACAGTCAGTCCAGCATGCCGCAAAATCTGCACGGCACTGTTAATTTTTTTCCCTTTGATATTCGGCACACGGATATTTTGCCTCGCGATTCCGGTTCCAACAATCAAATTGATGGTTGTCCCTTCTGGCACTTGCAATCCTGGTTCCACGCGTCTATCGCCGATTTGCATACCTAAAATCAGGTCTTTATACTCCGATTTTTCGTACATAATTTCGCCCACTTGCAACGACATAGAGGTGAGAGTCGCTTGGGCTTGACGCAACGAATAGTCATACAAATTGGGCAGAGCGACCTTGCGTCTACTTTTGGCATTGACAATCACGTAAATCGTTCGATTTTCTTTGATGTGGGAGTTAGCAGGTGGGTCTTGGTCAACAATCATTCCCAACGGGAAAGACGACAGATAAGTGGAATCCATCACCTTGATGCGTAAATTTTTGGAACGAAGCAAATTTTCGGCTTCTTCAACGTATAAACTCGTAACGGTGGGCGTCAATACTTCGTCACCGTGATGAGTGTAGATTCGCAACGAGATTTGTACTATCACCAAAATTAACACACAAATAACCGCAACGTATGCGATATTTTTTGCTACCAAAATAGCCTTTTCGTTTTTCAAAAAATCAATTTTCATAAACCGAAATATACCTCTGCGTGCAAAGATAATTAAATTTATCAAAAATAATTTATCTTTGTGCACAAAAGATGATAGATAAAATTGTAACATACCGCCGTATTTTAGGAATCGACCCCGGAACGCTTTTTATGGGCTACGCTTTGTTAGATGTGCAAAATAACAAGAGCGAAGTAGTGAAATTTGATGTTTTTGATGTCCACAAAATGCCCGACCACTTCGCCCGTTTGCAAAAAGAGTTTTTTTTCTTGCAAGAACTCGTCGAAACCTACAAACCAACTGAATTAGCGGTTGAAACGCAGTTTGTGGACAAAAACCCGCAGTCCATGATAAAAATCGTACAGGCACAAACCATTGCGATTGCAGTCGCTCTGAGCCACGATTTGCCCATCTACGAATACACGCCTTTGAAGGTCAAAATGGCGATTACGGGCAACGGACGAGCCAGCAAAGAGCAGATGGCAGATATGTTGCAACGATTTTTGCATCTGCCCAAAGAAAATATGCCCAAAAAATTAGATGCTACCGATGCGTTGGGTATCGCGTATTGTCACTTTTTGCAGTGCGGATTGCCACAAAGTGATAAAAAATCACCCAAAGATTGGACTACATTCGCCAAACAAAAAGGGCTTGTTCAACCCACCAATTCACCTAACGCCAAACTATTGCAACTTTAAAAAACGAAAAAATAATTTGTATTTGTCTAAAAAATAATAACTTTGCAAAAGTGCAAAATTTTAATATACCTTTCGTAAGATATGGAAAATTCGAAACAACAACTCATTGAAAAATTAGAAAGTCTTTTAGGGAATGACAACGTAAATGCCTTGAAAACAGAAGTGGAAGACATAAAGGCTAAGTTTTATGCGTTATACAACCAAGAGCAAGAAAATCTAAAAAAAGTAGCCGAAGAACAAGCCGCATTAGCCAATGAAGTCCTTGAAAATTGGCAACCTGATATTGACGAGCTGGAACTCAAATTCCGTGAGTTGTTAAATGTTTACAAGCAAAAACGGGCTGAGGCAACGAAAAAAGCCGAAGAACAAATGAAGCAAAATCAACTCGTGAAAGAGAGTATTATTGCTCAGTTGGAAGAGTTGGCGTCGCAAGAAAATGCGGACGTGATGGGCAACATCCAAAAAGTGAAAGACCTCCAAGCACAGTGGAAAGCAACGGGCGAAGTTTCTCCAACTCTTAATCAAAAGATATGGAAACGCTACAACCAACTCCTGGAGCAGTTCTACGACTTAGTGAAATTGAATATCGAGTTGCGTGACTTGGATTTTAAGAAGAATTTGGAGTTCAAAAACGCCTTGATTGCAAAAGCCGAACAACTCAAAGATAATCCCAATGCGGTTGAATCCTCTCGCGTGTTGCAACAACTGCACAAAGAGTGGGCTGAAATAGGTCCCGTTGCCAAAGAATTACGCGAAGAAGTGTGGGGACGATTCAAGGAGATTTCGAGTTTTATCAACAAAAAACATCAGGCCTTTTTTGAAGAATTACACGGCAAAGAAAAGGAAAATTTAACCCAAAAACAAGCCTTGATTGAACAAATTAAAGCATTGGATTGGAATTCGTTGAAGACGATGAAACAATGGAACGATGCTCTCGAAAAAATCCTCGCAATCCAAGAAGAATGGCGTAAAATCGGCTTTGCACCCAAGAAAGTGAATCAGAAAATTTACAAAGAATATCGGACGTTGTGCGACGAGTTTTTCAAAGCCAAAAATCTGTTCTTCAAGCAAATGCACGGCGAATTGAGCGAAAACCTCAAGAAAAAACGCGAATTGTTGCAAAAAGCCGAAGAACTGAAAAATAGTACCGATTGGCAAAAAACGACCGAGACCCTCATCCAACTGCAAAAAGAATGGAAAAAAGTGGGGGCTGTGGCACGTAAATACTCGGACGATTTATGGAAACGCTTCACGCAAGCCTGCGATGATTTCTTTGAAGCCAAGCGAGCAAATGACCCCAGCGAAGCCACCAAAGATAACGAAAATCGCAACCTCGCAGACCGCAATAAACTCTTGCGTCAGTACGATAAAATTAAGCAAGAGTTGACTACGGCTGAAAATAACATCCTCTTTTTCACGACCAAATCCAAGGGCAAGAATGCTCTGTTGGACGGTGTGCAAAGTAAGATAAAGACGCTTCAAGACAAGTTGGCAGAGATAGACAAGAAGTTGAGAGAGTTGGATAAACCTGCTCCCAAAGCCACAGAAGTGGAGAAAAAAGCGGAACCTAAGGCCGAAAAAACAACTCCCAAAGAGGCTCCCGAAGAAACCCCGACGAATCTTGTTGAAGAACAGACGACTACGGTAGCGGAAGGTGCTTCGGACGAAAAGCCCGCTAAAAAAACTCCAAAAGCCTCAGACAAAACCCCTGAGGAACCTGTAGAAGCTGAAACGGCAGACGAAAAACCTACCGTTGAATGATAGTTCCCGCATAGGGACAAAAAAAGTTTTTTCATGTTTGTGGGATGATATTCAAAAGGATATTGTCCCTTTTTTTGTGAGATATGCCCAGTCGAGGTCTCCAATAGTGCAAACCTGAGCAAGGTGCTATCCTTACGAGTACCGCCAGATTAAAGTAAATGTTTTAAAACCAAATCATCCAACAGTTTTTAGGAGCAAACCGTTTTAGGTATCAGTGGTTGTCAAACTTAACAATTTTTTTTACTCACTTTCTTTTTATGGGAGTTAGGCGTTGTACTTTTGTGGCGTAAAGCGGTTAAAGGACGGCAAAATTGTTTGTAACGATGCAAAAAATGATTATCTTTGCACTGAATTTGTTCCGAAATCCAATTTGGACGAATCGCATACATACTGCTGACAATCGGCTCTGTTAAATCTAGTAAATTCAACTTTGATGCTCGATAAGTCATAGCAGGTTTGTACCTCATTGGAGGACATTGACCGCTTTACTTATTTTGCATCACGGCTTTACTAGAGCCTAACAGAGAAAATAATAAAGGGAATCCGTGTTCTCCCTTTTTGTACTTGAACACGGCGGATATGCTGAAACCCGATAGTGGAGGCAAAATTTTAAATTTTATTTTATGATTTACAAATTAAATTTTTCGAACGGAAACGTACAAGAGTACAATTCATGGGCTGATTTGGATAAGGCTGCACGCAACTTTGGCGGTGAAGCAAAAAAAATCAGTGCAAGCGGAGGCGTTGAAACATACGCTTTTGTACAAAAGTAAGTTGAACCGAGGCTGGTAAATAGCCAGCCTCTTAAATTTTATGTCAGATAAAAAACTTTATTGTAAAACAAAAATTTAATACTGATATGGAAACAAATAATTCATTTGTAAACTACAACGCGTTGTTAGACACGCTGTTTAAGCAATGGGAGAAGAACTACTCCGAAGGATTCTGCAAAGATGGTTTAATGCTAATTCCTGACAACCCCAATCCTGCTAATATCTCCTATGTTGATGAATTATGGGAGAAATCAGAAAGACGCGTGATGTTCTTGCTGAAAGACAATCCTGATGGTGCACAAGATATCCGACGCTGGCTTATTGACAATGAACATTGTAGAAATCTAACAGGTCCTACCCAAACGACTAGTTTTCTGCCAAACATTGCCATGATGTTATATGGCTTGATGATTACTAAGAAAGATTACCGATTGGGACACTCAGAAGTTTCGAAAACGAAAATGGATGAAGTCAAAAAGATATGGAGAAGTACCCCTTTTGCTCTCGTTGAGACAAAGAAAATAGCAGGGGGATCAGAAGTAACAGACAAAGAGGTTGAAAAGGCAATCAAACAAGATGCTACTTTCTTGACCAAAGAGATAGACATCCTCAAACCTAATATCTTTGTTTGCTGTGGTGCAGGCAATATGCGATTCGACTTCCTAACCAAAACATATTTTAAAGGAAGGGATGCAATCATTATGCAATATGACCATCCAGAATATAAGAGCCTCAAATGCTGTCTTTACTATTACAAAAAAGACAATATTGTGGTCATACAATCGCATCATCCTACTCAAATGGGGGATCCTTCGGTAGTTTATGAGCGTGTTATTAGCCCCTTTGGCACATTGATGAATAACTATCAGACCGAGTTCTAATCAAATTTTCATTTGTCTCCAGATTTTCAAAAGCCTGTGCAACAATTCCACACAGGCTTTTCTTGTAGTATATACAACATAAATATCTTCTAATCACGATAAACAAGGAATGATACTATTGTGTGTTGTATTTTTTTTTACCCTCTCTTAAAAAATCTTCATCGACTTTCATTTTGTGGGAGTTTGGCGTTGTACTTTCGTGGCGTAATGTGGTCAAAGGACGGCAAAAATTGTTTGCAACGATGCAAAAAATGATTATTTTTGCACCGAAAACCGATAGTGGAAGCAAAATTTTAAATTCTTATTTTTATGGCAACTTATAAGTTATATTTCCCGAATGGGAACGTTCAAACGTACGATTCAAGTAGTAGTTTGCAGGACGCTGCACGCAAAATGGGTGGTTACGCACAAAGCATCGTTTCGTGTAAAGACTATGTTTTTGTGGAAAAGTAAGTAGTTTAAAAATTGGGGGTGGTAAACAGCCAGCCTCTTAATTTATGTCAGAAGAAAACTTTATTGTAAAATAACATGATTAGTAAGAACATGGAAACTTGTGTAGGTGAATTGTTTGACAAGATTCAGCCAATACTATATAAATATAGTATAAAAAAAGAAGAACGACGAGAACGAGGCGAAGACTTCAATATATTTTGGACCATGAGGAAGCAATATGATGAAGTACATACCCATTCTGCTATAATTTCGGCACTTCTTAATCCGAAAGAAGTTCATGGTTGTAAATCCTCCTTTTTGCGAGCTTTTCTGCACCACATCAAAGAGTTGAAGCAATATGAAGATAAGATTTCTGATACAGAGGATGCCGTTATTGAAGTAGAAAAAAACATAGGCAAAATATCACAAGACGGAGAAACTGGAGGACGACTTGACATTGTTGTAAAATTCAAAACGAAAGAGGATAAGTCAATATTGGTTATTATTGAAAACAAGATTAATGCGGATGATGAAAAAAAGCAATTAATCAGATACCGCAATTATGCTGAAAACTGCCACTCCCAAAAAGGTTGCTCAGATTATTATATCTTCTACTTAACTTTGGAAGGCAGAATCCCTTCTGTTGATTCGACATGTAATAGGTTGGAATGTGACAAGGATTATTATTGCATAAGCTATCGGGATGACATTCTAAATTGGCTTTGCAATTGTCAAAAAGAGGCGAACGGGAAACCTCTTGTTCATGGAATCATCACTCAATATAAAGAATTAATTTTAACTTTAACAAATCAGAATATGGATATGGAAACACAACTTGAATTGGCGAAAGCAATAGTTGAAAAACATCAATACATGCTTGTCGCATCGGCTATCAATAATAATTATAGTCAAATACTAAAGCAAATGTGCGAAATAAAGATAGATGAATTATGTAATAACGTGATGCAAAAGCTTAACGTGGATCAAAACTTTAAATTCACATATAACAAATACAATATCACGAAAGAAAAAGGATGGCTCCAACAATACAGTGGGGTTTCATTTACAAAGGAGGAGGAATGGAAACACTTCTCTATTAGTTTTGAATTTTTCAAAGCCAATTTAGATAAATTCCGTTTTGGAGTAAAATTTTTGCGAAGTATTAAAGAAGAAGAAAAAGAAAGTTTGTGTCAAGCCGTTCAAGATGAATTTGGGAATGAGGAGTCTACGTCATGGTACCCATATGTTCGCGATACGAAATATCCAGATTGGACGCGTGAAGACGCCATTGATGCCTTATATAATGGTGAAATGGAAAGTTATATTTTAGATGAAATACAAAAAAATGCCTCCAAAGTTGATAAGATTGAAGCTTCTTTAAAAAACAACAAGTAAAATTGTTTGCTTTTTCAAAAGCCTGTGCAACAATTCCACACAGGCTTTTCTTGTAGTATATACAAAACATCTACAATACATAAATATCTTCTAATTCGATAAAAAAAGGAATGATACCATTGTGTGTCGTTCCTTTTTTAGTTTTTTTACCCTCCCTGAAAAAAATTTTTACCGACTTTCTTTTTATGGGAGTTGGGCGTTGTACTTTTGTGCCGAAAAGTTGCAGGAGGTGTACAAAAAATCGGGCAAATGCTCATAAAAACACGAGAATTTGCAGATTGGGCAACGATTTACTCTGCAACAACATATCAACTTACTAAAAACATAAAAAATATGAATACAAGAAAAAATGTAAATGGGGCTTCCGAGCAAACAGCCCACAACGAAAACCTCCTCATCGGTGCTAAAATCAACGACAAATGGGGATTTATTGACCAAAACGGGAAGTGGGTTATTGAACCACAATTTGAGCGGGTTAGTATCTTCCAGAAAAATGGTTTGGCGACAGTTCAAATGAATGGTAAATTTGGCTTCATTGACGGAACAGGTAAATGGATAGCCCAACCACAGTTTGATAAGGCGAGCGGTTTCGCAGAAAATGGATTCGTATGCGTTCAAATAAACGACAAATATGGCTTCTTTGACCAGACAGGTAAATGGGGCATTGAGCCACAATTCGATAATGCAATCTCTTTTGCAGACAACGGCTTGGCAGGTGCTAAAATAAATGGTAAATGGGGTTTCATTGACAAAGCTGGCAAATGGGTAATAGAGCCACAATTTGATGAAGTTTGGCGGTTTGACAAAAATGGTTGGGCGAGAGTTGGCATAAATGGACAAATAGGATTTATAGACCAAACGGGTAAATGGGTCATCGAACCGCAGTTTGATTGGGTGGATAATTTTCAAGACAACGGTTTGGCGAAAGTTAAAATAGACGGCAAATGGGGACTGATTGACCAAACGGGAAAGTGGGTCATTGAACCGCAGTTTGAGTGTGTGTGGGAGTTTGACAAAAATGGCTTAGCGATAGCGAAGATAAACGACAAGTGGGGCGTTATTGATCAAACAGGGAAATGGGTCATTGAACCACAATTTGATCGCATTTGGGAATTTGAGGGAAATAACTTGGCGAGAGTGGCAAGAGTTATGATGAATGATAAATTTGGCTTGATTGATAACAAGGGAAGAGTGGTCATTGAGCCAGAGTTCGACGAACTTGATAGTTTTGCAGAAGGCTTGGCAGGTGCTAAAATAGACGGCAAATGGGGATTTGTTGACAAAGATGGAAATTGGATTATTGAGCCACAATTCGATTATGTCTGTGAGTTCGCCAAAAATGACTTAGCGATAGCCGAAAAGAACGGAAAATGGGGCGTTATCGACCAAACGGGAAAGTGGGTGATTGAACCATGGTTGGATATGATTCGGGAGTTCTACAATGGTTTAGCGGCTGCGGAAATGAATGGCAAATGGGGCATCATCAGCCAAACACGGAAATGGATTGTTACGCCCAAATACGAGTGTGCAACCCTATACGAAGGCATTCTGTTTGTGCAAGAAAACGAAAAATGGGGAATTGTTGACCAAGAAGGCAAAATCATTGCACAACCACAATTTGACGAGATAATCAATTAGGATGCAAGAGAATTGCTTTTATGTTACGTCGTAGCAGTCATATAGTAACTTAACAACTTAAAAACATAGGTTATGGAAAAAAATATTTTTAATGGAAAAGAGGCACAATACTTGGTTAATTATTTTCAAAGCATTGGTGTTATGGTAGACATTAGAAACCTTAGGAGGCGTCGACACTTGGGAGAGTATTCTGGAAGTACTGGAATGATTTACATATCCAAAGATATATCATCAGACCAAGTTGTACGAACACTTTTACATGAATTTGCCCATCACATACATTTTCAGTTAGAACATACTTTTCCTGGCTCTTTAGAAGTGATTTTTGATGATAAGTCAGCTGAAAAGTATAGAGAAGAGCTAACGGAAGTTACAATTTTTGTTCGGCAATACAAAGGAAGGACGGCAAACAGTGTAAGAGAGGAATGGCTAAGATTAAAAGAAAGAAAGAGGGAATTATTATCCAAAAAACAACGGTTACAAGAAGAAATTTTGGAATTTGAAAAGATTATAAAAGGTAAGTATCCAAACTTTCGGCGTTCTAAAGAATTTCCTGAATGTAAAAGTTATTTAGAAAACTCTGTAGCTCAATATCTGCTCAAAACTGACTATGTAAACTCCCGTTATTGGAAGAGCAATTGGTGGAGGTTTAATTCCACCGTGTGGGAGAACGCCCCGAGTTGGAAAGGCTTAAACCTAAGTATTAATAATATAGAAACAGATTTTCCTAATATGCCCAAAGAATTTGTGGCATATATAAGATTAAGATCACATCAAAGACAAATAGCCTCAATAAATGGCAGATTACCACGTGAAAAGAACTACTATCATTATTGTAGAGCTTCAGAATTATTTGCAAGACTTGTTCAAGGATTATATATGGACAAAGAACAAATAAAAAAACTTGCTCCAAATGCTTATAAA
>JAEELX010000061.1 GCA_016282955.1 Paludibacteraceae bacterium
CCTGTGCCAGGTCAACAGTTGGCAAATATAGCGGATTTGGCACTTGACCCGAAATAATGAGCGTATGGACTTCAAGAAATCTCTTTACGTTCCGGTGTGTGTTTTGTTGCTGTGTGCTTGCCAGCAGTCGCCTTCGACCAACTCTTCGTGGAAACCGAGCGAAGAATTGTCCGATAGTGCGTTTTTAGACCTGCTACAAAAGGCGAGTTTGGATTATATGTGGACGGGTGCCAATCCCTCTTCGGGGTTGGCATACGAACGCATTCACGAGGACGGCGACTACGGCTATGATGATTCGTCCATTTTGACCACTGGCGGTTCGGGCTTTGGCATTGCTGGGCTTGTGGTGGCGATGCACCGAGGTTTTATCACGCGTCAGGCAGGCGTGGAACGGTTGCAACGGATAGTCAAATTTTTGAGTAATGCCGATCGTTTTCACGGCGTTTGGCCCCATTGGCTCTATCCAGATGGTCGCGTGGCTCCATTCAGCCTAAAAGATGACGGTGGCGACCTTGTGGAAAGTGCTTTTTTGATGCAAGGGTTGCTGATTGCAAGGCAGTATATGGACGTGTCGGTGAAAGCCGAAAAAGAGGTGTACGATAGTATCAATTCGCTCTGGCACGCGATGGAGTTTGACTGGTATCGCCGTGGTGGACAGAACGTGCTGTATTGGCATTGGTCGCCAAATTATAGTTGGGATATGAATTTTGCTTTGGAGGGCTACAACGAGTGTATGCTTGTGTATATTCTTGCGGCTTCTTCTCCAACACATTCGATGCCTGCGGAGTGTTATCATCAGGGTTGGTGTCGCAATGGTGGCATTCGTTCAACGGCTTTTCCGTATGGTTATTCGTTGCAAGTAAAACATAATGGAGCCGAAGCGACAGGTGGACCGCTTTTCTGGGCACATTATAGTTGGATAGGACTTTGCCCGAAAGGTTTGACGGATAAGTATGCCGATTGGTGGCAAGTGGTGCAAAATCACGCTTTGAGCAACTATGCGTACTGTGTGGCAAATCCCAAAAAATATGTTGGTTACAGCGATAGTTGCTGGGGCTTGACGGCTTCGTATTCGGTAGGTGGCTACTCGGCACACGCTCCGAACAATGACTTGGGTGTAATCACTCCCACAGCGGCTCTATCCAGTTTCCCTTATACGCCCAAGCAATCGATGGCAGCGGCAAAGTATTTTTACAATCGCAAAGCGTTGTTGTGGGGGCAATATGGCTTTTATGACGCTTTCAGCCAAAAAAACAGATGGTATCCGAGACGCTATTTGGCGATTGACCAACTGACCATTGCGCCGATGATTGAAAATTATCGTTCGGGCTTGCTTTGGAAACTATTCATGTCTTGCCCCGAAATACAACAAGGATTAACAAAACTTAATATAACATATTCAGGTTTATGAACAAAAACACTTCTCTTTTTGTGATTTTCGCCGTTAGTTTGATGCTCGGCTTGTCGTCTTGTGGGTCAAAATCCACTGCCAACAAAATGGACAATTTTGTGGATTCGCTCATGGCACAGATGACGATTGAAGAAAAATTAGGTCAACTGAATTTGCCTGTTACGGGCGACATTGTAACGGGTCAGGCTCAGTCAAGTGATATAGCAGGTGCGATTCGTGCGGGTCGTGTGGGTGGTCTTTTTAACCTCAAAGGCTCCGAAGCCATTCGCGAGATTCAAAGGATTGCGGTGGAAGAAAGCCGTTTGGGTATTCCGCTGGTTTTTGGAATGGATGTCATACACGGCTACGAAACGGTGTTCCCCATTCCTTTGGCAATAGCTTGTACGTGGGACGAGCAGGCAGTGGAAATGGTTGGACGAATCTCGGCTTTGGAGGCGACTGCTGATGGTATTTGCTGGACTTTTTCGCCGATGGTGGATATTTGTTGCGATGCTCGTTGGGGACGTATCGCAGAGAGTTTTGGCGAAGACCCTTACTTGGTTTCGACCTTAGCCAAAGCGATGGTGAAAGGTTATCAGCAAACGGATTTGAGCGACACAACCTCTATGATGGCTTGTGTGAAGCATTTTGCACTGTACGGTGCTCCCGAAGGTGGACGCGACTACAATAATGTGGAATTGAGCCGTTATCGTATGTACAACGACTATTTACCACCGTATCGTGCTACGGTTGAGGCAGGTGTTGGGTCTGTGATGGCTTCGTTCAACACGGTGGAAGGTGTGCCTGCAACCTGCAATAGTTGGCTTTTGACCGACTTGCTCCGCAATGATTGGGGCTTTAAGGGTTTTGTTGTGTCGGACTACACGGCGATTGCTGAAATGCTCAACCACGGTGTTGCTGCGGATTTACGCGAAGCGGCTGAGTTGTCGCTCAAAGCGGGTTTGGATATGGATATGGTGTCGCATGGGTTGCTTTTGTTGCAAGATGACCCGAAATTGGTGGAGTATGTCAACCAAGCGTGTCGGCGAATTTTGGTGGCAAAACATCAGTTAGGTTTGTTTGAAAACCCGTATCGCTACTGCAATTCGGAGCGTCGCCAAAAAGATATTCTTACGCAAAGCAACCGCGATGACGCTCGGCGAGTAGCACGCGAGTCATTTGTGTTGCTGAAAAACGAGAAAAATACGCTTCCGCTCAAAAAACAATCTACCATCGCTCTCATTGGTCCGTTGGCGAATACGCGTGCCAATATGTCGGGTACGTGGGCTGTGGCAGCGGTGAGCGACAAGTATAAAACCCTCAAAGAAGGTTTGGAGGATGCTGTAAAGGGCAAAGGCAAGGTGTTGTATGCCAAAGGTTGCAACCTGACCTACGACCCCGTTTTGGAGGCACATGCGACTATGTTCGGGCGTGAGATGCGAGACAACCGTTCGGTTCAAGCTCTGCGGGACGAGGCGTTGCGAATCGCACGGCAAGCCGACGTGATTGTGGCTGCAATGGGCGAATCGTCCGAGTTTTCGGGGGAGTGTGCCAGCCGTACCGACCTCACGATGCCCGATGCACAAGCCGACCTGCTCAAAGAGTTGAAGGAAACGGGCAAACCGATTGTGTTGCTTAACTTCTCGGGGCGTCCTGTGATTTTGAATTGGGAAGCAGAAAACCTACCCGCTATCTTGCAGGTGTGGTTTGGAGGTAGCGAAACGGCAGATGCGGTTGCTGATGTGATTTTTGGCGATTATACCCCTTCGGGCAAGTTGGCAGTGGCTTTTCCGCGTTCTGTGGGACAGTTGCCGATGACCTATCGCCATTACAATACGGGCAGACCATTGCCAGAAGGCGAGGATAAATTCCATAAATTCGTTTCTTGTTACATGGATTGTCCCAATTCACCCTTGTATCCGTTCGGTTTTGGCTTGACGTATACCCAATTGGATTATGGTACACTCGCTTTGAACCAAAACACGCTTTCAAAGGCTAATAAAGAGGTTAAAGCGACCATTGAAGTGAAAAACACGGGCAAATATGATGCGGACGAAATCGTGCAACTGTACATTCGTGATGTGGTTTGTAACCCAGTCCGTCCTATTGCCGAGTTGCGTTCGTGGCAAAAAATACATCTGGCAGCAGGCGAAAGCAAGACCGTAGAGTTTACAATTACGCCTGATATGTTAGGTTTTTACACGGCAGATGGACTGTGGACGGTGCCTACGGGCGAATATCATATCATGGTTGGAGCCAATAGTCGCGATTTGCAGAAATTGGCGTTGCAGTACGAAGAATAGGCGATTTTTGTCGCACATACATGCTTTCCGAAAAAATATCAGTGCTTTTGTGCTGGTATTTTTTTGCAATCAACGTAGAGGATTGAATAAAAAAAAGAGATTACTATCTCTTCTTGTAACGAGTTTGCGGAAAGAGAGGGATTCGAACCCCCGGAACCTTTCAGTTCAACGGTTTTCAAGACCGCCGCAATCGACCAACTCTGCCATCTTTCCAAACAACGCCCACGAAGATACATAATAATTTTGGTTCCACAAAAAATTTATTCCCCAACAACACGATAGCAAAATGAAAGGCGAGAGGTGGTTAAGCCCGCAACAAAGCAAAACTTCTCCTCTATTGTAGAGGAGATGCCCAGAGGGCAGAGGAGTGAGAAAAAACGCCAATAAACACACGCCCCCTGACCCCCGCTAACTTAGCGGGGGAATAGTGACAACGCAACCAACCACACCATCGCAGGTGAGACAGAGCAAGATGAAAGGCGAGAGGCTCGCCACCCAAATAAACCTCACTTTTCAATTTTCCTCTTTCAATTTTCACTTTAGGTTAAGCCCGCCAGAAGTCGGCCGCTCATCTCGGAAGCCACGTTTTTTTGCCACCGCAAGCAACCAAGCACGGCACAAAAGCAAACAAAAAAGGTGAAGAATCTTTCACCTTTTCATTTTTTCTTTTTTCTTGGCGGTATGTTTGGCTTTGATGAACTCTAAACCATATTTGCGGTAATTAACGAACTGTAAGTCGCTACTGACAAGTTCCAAACGATTCGACAAGGCTTGGGAGATAATCAGACGGTCATTGGGGTCGTTATGGTTGGGCACCGAAGGGAGTTTTTCGAATTCTTCCAAATGTTGTTTTGTGGTGTACAGCACTTCGATATGAAAATCCTTTTCAAGCAACTCAAAGACGCTTTTCTTTTCGAGTTTTTTTGTTTTGGTTTTTATGCGTCCTGTTTGTACCAAATGGATAAACTCCTTCACGCTTGTCGAAGATATATACACTTGCGTCGAATAATCACGTACCAAAGCATCGGTATCGTCATCCAAAGTCTTGAATAACAAATGCACTAATACATTTGTATCAATTAAAACTCGATTCATTTGTTTACCGCTCTCCAATCCAACACTTCGATTAACGGTCCAGGATGGGCATCTAACCACTCGCCAAGTTTGTTTTGCCTTCTAGGCTTTTCTGGGGTTTGTTCTACATACTTTTTCATAATCGTTATTTTTATAAAGTTTTACGAAGATATATCTTTTTATCAAAAATCGGTTCATTTCATTACGGCTCTTCTGTCCAACACTTCAATTATCGGTCCTGGATGAGCGGCTAACCATTCGCCTGCTTTGTTTAATCTCCTTTTGGGTTGTTCCATTTCTTTTGTTTTCATATCACTTAAATTTTAATTCGTTTTGCAAAGATATATTTTTTTATTAAAACTCGGTTCATTTGTTCACGGCTCTCCAGTCCAACACTTCAATTACTGGTCCTGGTTGTGCATCCAACCATGCTAATCTATTAAAAGATTGTGGTTTTTGTTTTTTGGGGGTTGCTTGTGTTTTCATAATCTTAAAATTTAATTAGTTTTTGCAAAGATAGTGGTTTTTTGAAAAAAAGAACTAGTTAATTGTAAATTGGCATCTCCTTTCAATTTTCACTTTTCAATTTTCATTTTAGGAGAAGCCCGCCAGAAGCCACGCTCATCTCATCAAGCACCGCCTTTTGGCGAGAGCCTCGCCACCCAATAAACATCAGATTTTTCAATTTTCAATTTAAAAAAGCGAGAGCCACCTACCCAGAAGTGGCTCCCGACGCGGGTAACCAGCCCGCGAGAAAAACTATAAATCTATAAATTTACTGGGTAATATCTCTAATTAAACGAACGCAGAAGCCGTAGGTACGACCAAAGTTTCCTACTCTATTACTACTATTTCCTATATTAATTTCCATCGCTGTTGCTTGGGTGTTACTGCCAGGCGTTTGAGACCAATAGTATCCGTACTGACCCGTAGCTGATATAGCACCATTACTATTATAACGGTAACCGTTAACTGGCAAGAATGCACAACCCGCTTTCTCCAAAGCAGTCAAAGTCTCAGAAGTTATGTCAGTAACAACATTAGCAGCATCAACAGTGAATGAATTTACACCAGTAGGCCATGTAAATTTATCGGGATAAATGATTATACCTGGAACAGTATTCGAAGCATCGTATTTCAATCTAACCATTGAATAACGTGCACCCGTAGTAGTAGTACGTGTGTACAATACATAATTCCATTGTGTAGCCATTGGTGTTTTCCACGTATTTGCTTCATAATCTCCGATCTTCGCTGCACCCCAGTCTGTAACCCACGTATAATTTTCATTATTTGTGTTGGTATAATATGGCGGATTAGCCTTCGTTGTACCACTATTTATACCCGTGCACCCCCAACCAAACAAGTCTATAAATACTGTTTTACTACTTGATGGATTGGTGTTATCACTTACCGACGCTCTTGAGTACTGCTTTTCAGCAAAACGCCATGTTGCAGGAGAAGCTTTATACTGCAAGTTACCTGGCGAGAAGGTTACTTTCGTCCCATCAGCCACGCTGAATTCGGGGTAATGTAATGTCAGAGTATAGAAAATACTATCGCAACCATGCTCTGTACGTAATGTATCCTTGAATTCTTCTGATGTTTTGCTCGTTGATATTGTGTGTTTGAAAGACTGACCATCTATTTCCCATGTGAAACTACGCTCTGTCAGAGCCAACTGCACCGTAGTATCTTTATATACTTGTGTTATTGATTCACAGATATCACCAAATATCAAATGAAAGATAACGCTATCACAGCCAAACTCCGTGAATATTGTATCAATGTAGTGCTCCTTTTGGGCTGTACTAACTTCACGCGTCTTACCTTCATACTCCCACGTGAACGTTTTATTTTTTGGCCCAACCATAACAATTGTGTCTTTGAATTCCACCTCTTTACATGGGTCCCAGTAGTCTTGCACCAGACGCACAGGACGAGGAAAGTAGCGAACTGTGGTTGCAGTAGCAGATATTGCAAAATTGCTGGCACGCGCGCAGTTTGCGTTGTTAGCTTTAGGTGTGGTAGAAGCCCAACCAGCATAAACGTTTGTGCCCATTTGGCCAATAGTTGTCGTAAGTCCTGTTGCTGAAGCGTTTAAACCTGACATAGATGGAAAGAACACACACCCTGCTTCTTGCAACGCTTCCCATGTAGGCATGGTAATCACAGATACGGTTGTAGCACCGAAGGGTAAGTTGGCAACGCCTGCTTCGGAGAACGAGAAGCCATCGGGGTAAATAATCATACCCGAAACGGTATCGTAGTCGTTCTTACCCCATTGCAACCGCACATACGTAAAGGCACTGTCGTTTCCGTCAACAATACGATCGATCAACATATATTGCCATTCATCTACTGTTGGTGTCCGCCAGATACCCGTATGGTACATGGTGCTATCGCTCGAGTACTGCCAGTGTCCTGCGTCATCAAACACGGAGCCGTTATATTCGCGGATATAGTTAGCATATCCCCAGTCAAACAAGCGGTTCATACCCGATTTCTTGTCGAAGTTATTGTTTGTTGCTCCTTCGCCACGCCCTTCACCATACGAAGGACCATAACCATAATTGTTAGGCTCGCCAAAATTAGCTGAACTTACCTCGTAGGGATAATAGAATACCGTATATTTATCGCCTACTTTCCTTCCCTGTCCACTGGTACCCCATGCGAACATATCGATCCATCCTTGGTAGGTTTTAGACCTCAAGAGGTTATTACAAGGCACGTTCTTGATTACTTTGTAGTTGCCGTTGTCGTCTTTGTTAGCATAATCAATACTATCGTAGAAGACGGTGGTTGTATTGTCATTGATAGTTGTTCCTCCTGTCATTCCTTCGGGTAGATGGCGGCTTGTTCCGTATCCAACGCGGTCGAATTGACGTAAAGCGAAACGCCATTCGTTGGTTGCGGGGCGGTACTGCAACATACCGGGTGAGAAGATGACATTGGCTCCCGTCTTTCCATTGACGGTGAAGGTATGTACGACCGGTGTATCCACAATGAACTTAACCGCTGACTCGTAGTGCCTGTTGCAGGGCGACTCGGGTTCTTTGGGTGTGTACGGTGACCCCGTTGCAGAATACCATCCTGGTTGCCCTGTTATGGCACTAAAGGTTTTAAGAACGACATACTCTGTGTTTGCATTTAAATCAGGGTTGTTGTTTTTTATGAAGGCTATGGTACTGCTTCCGGATTTAACTTCCCAGTTTGAGGCATTAGTTCCTGTAAATTTGACCTTCATTATCAATCCCACGACACTGTTAGGGTCGCTGCTGTATTTAGAAAGAATCTCTTCTGGCGTGAAGATTCCCTGTGCTTGTGCAGGATTTTGCACTAAACAAAACGTTAGCAATGCTAACATCAAAAAAATTTTTTGTTTCATATCTGTTTGTTTTTTAATATTCATAAGGTTTTTATTTGTTGTTGCGGGGCTTTTTTGCTGTTTGTTGCCCGTTTTCGTTGGAGCGTGCCAAAAAACAATCCCGCAAAAAACCGCACGAATATATATATATATATATATATGACCAAATTTTTTTGCAAAAAAGGTGATTTTTTGGGAATTGGAGATGGCGATTGGTGAACTGAGGAAAGGGGGAAAGGATTGACAATGTACAATATATAATGTATAATGTACAATTGAAGGATTTTCTCCGTTTTCATTGTGTCATCCAGGGGTGCAACCATCTTGGTTGCGTAGTAGTGAAGGTTTCCGAACCTTCACATATTTTGTGAGGAATAGGAATTCCTCACTCCGAATTTTTCGCGGGTTAGTTGGGTGGCGAGCCTCTCGCCGGCGGTGCAAAAAAGGCGTGGCTTTTGAGATGAGGGCGGCTTCTGGCGGGCTTCTCCTAAAATGAAAATTGAAAAGTGAGAATTGAAAGGTTACGACAATTTACAATTAATAATGTACAAGTTACATTCAATTTACAATGTACAATATAATATACAATTAAACGATTAGCCGATTCAACGATTCACCGATTAAACGATTAACCAGTTCAACGATTCAACAATTTTTCCTTTTCACCTTTCAACTTTCATCTTGCTCAGTTCACCGATTAAACGATAACAATTCAACATTTTCTTGGATAAGTGGAAAAAAAAACATATTTTTGTGCCCAAATTTTATAAAAACTTTGCTTATGAATACCATTTTTATTGTTTTGCCGATACTGACGTTGCTGATGTTTGATTTAGGTTTGGTGCTCAAACTACAGGATTTTAAACTCATCGTTAAGCGTCCGAAACCCGCTCTGGTAGGGCTGATTGGACAAATTGTTCTGTTGCCGATTCTTGCGTGGTGCGTGGGGAGCATTTTTCACCTTGCACCGCTTTTTATGGTAGGTATCATGCTTGTGGCGTGTAGTCCTGGGGGCAGTTCGAGCAATGTGTTTTCGATGCTTGCCAAGGGCGATGTGGCTCTGTCGGTTACCCTCACGGCGTGCAGTACTCTCCTGACGCTGATTACGTTGCCGATCATCATGAGTTGGGTTACGAATAGCGTGGGCGAGGTGGTGGATATTCGCCTGCCGGTTAGGAATCTGGTAATGCAAAACTTTGTGCTGATGTTGATGCCGATTACGGCGGGGCTGTTGGTGAACGATACTAACCCCGAAATCGCCGAAAAGATACATAATGTGTTGAAACGTATTGCGATACCAGCTCTGCTGTTGCTCGTCACCGTGTTTTTCTTCCAGCATAGAAAGACGATAATCGCCGAAATAGCTTCGCTGGGTTTGTCTATGACGACTCTCATTTTATTGGCTACTTCGTGCGGGGCGTTGCTCTCGTGGTTGCTGCACCTCACGGGCAAGGAACGGCGTACATTGGTGATTGAAATCGGTATGCAAAATGCGGCACAAGCCATCACGATTGCCTGCAGTCCAGTGATTTTTGCCAACGAAATCATCGCTATCCCTGCCATCATCTATGCGTTGATCATGAATCTTGTCTTGTTGGCTTACATTTGGTTATGTAAGCGGAGGGGTTGAGAGGAATAAAGGGGGGATTTTGTTGTTGGTCGTTTTTATGTAGTGAAGGATTTCGATTCTTCACTTTTTTTTCGAACAAGATTTTTTGCAATTTTAGGTTTAAAACTTGCATAATTCAAATTATTGTAATAATTTTGCACTCGTATTCACCCACGCTCGGGGTTTGTCTTGTAGAAGTGGGAGGGATACGGACATAATGTAAAAAAAGGCGTCTAATGTCGCTTTGTTTTGGTCATCCGAATCTGGTAAATTCAAATGTAAATCCAAGACAATGCAACAGCGATGTCCATCGGGTATGTTTTTTATACATACGGCGTGGGCTTCAATGTTGTTTGTTCAGATTTACAGGCAATACCAGAGCCTCGGATGGCGGAACAGCAATAGTGCAGTCCCGCTTTTTTTTATGTATTTGGAGAGTTATAAATTTTAAAGATAAATGTTTATGAAAAGGAATTTATTATTTATTTTGTTTGCTATTATGGCATTAGTTTTAACGGGCTGTGACGAGCATAATTCGCCCGAAAAAAATGCTTCTGAGGAAAATCAAGAAACGACTTCTGACGAGGCAAAAGACCCCCTTCAATTTGACGAAGATTTTCAGAAAACCATTTCTGTAGGTTACCAAGAGGGGATCGTGGAAGTGAATTTTGTAGCAAATGCTTTATGGATAGCCTCAGTGGACGAATCCGCGAACGAATGGCTAAAAGTTAGTCCCAAATCGGGTAAAAAAGGTAAACAAACTCTCACAATTTTATATGAGGAAAATGACCAAGAGGAAGCACGTGAAGGTGGAATCACTATCAGTTGCGGCGATTTAGAGGTTTCAATCAAACTCTGGCAAGCAAAAAAAGGTGAAGCAGAACCAGAGGGACCCGATTTTGAGTTTACCTCAGGGGAAACTTTTGAAAGAAATGTGTTTTCTGATGCAGGAAGCAAAACTTTTTACTTTAATTCCAAAGTGAATAGTTGGATTGCTACAAGTTCGGTGGATTGGCTTACCGTTTCGCCCGCTTCGGGTGGGAAGGGCGGAATAACACTGACGATTAACTTCTCCG
>JAEELX010000062.1 GCA_016282955.1 Paludibacteraceae bacterium
GAATTTAGGTATTGCTTTTTCGGGTGGACGCAACTATATAGTACGTTTTGACCAAGATGTAAAAACCGACGAGATTCAAAGCAGTTTGAATAAGGTGTTTATGGAAAACGTAAGCGACGATGCTACTTTCTCGCTGAATGTTATCACCATCGGTCAATCCAACCAAGTGCGTATCTCCACGAACTACAAGATAAATGATGACAGCGACCAACTCGAAGATGAAATCGAAAGTCTCTTGTACGCTGGCTGCAAATCGTTCTATAACGAAGAGGTTAGTTTTGATGCCTTCAAGTCCACGCAAACCAATCCAAACGTGGGTATCATGCAGTCGCAAAAAGTGGGTCCTGCGGTGGCAGAAGATATTACGACGGCAGCTGTTTGGGCGGTTATCTTCGCCTTGATTGTGATTTTCTTGTATATCTTGCTCCGTTTCCGCAACTTTGCCTTCTCAGTGGGTGCTTTGACAGGTTTGGCACACGATACGGTCATCATCTTGGGTCTGTATGCGACTTTGTGGAAACTGATGCCGTTCTCTATGGAGATTGACCAGTCGTTTATTGCAGCTATTTTGACCGTTATTGGTTACTCAATCAACAATACGGTGGTTATTTTTGACCGTGTGCGTGAGTACAATACGTTGTATGCAAAACGGTCGCCGTTCGAAAATATCAACGCTGCCTTGAATAGTACGATGAGTCGTACGTTCTCGACCTCCATGTCAACGTTGGTGGTGTTGTTGGCGATATTCTTCTTCGGTGGCGAAACGATTCGCGGATTCGTGTTTGCGTTGCTGATGGGTGTGGTGATTGGTACCTATTCTTCGTGGTTCATTGCAACACCGATTGCTTTTGATATTCAACAAAAACGGTTACAAAAGAAAGCAAAATAAACGTGCGAGTACATTTTATTTCTATAGGTGGTGCGGCGATGCATAACTTGGCATTGGCTTTGGCACAAAAGAAGGATTATGTCATCACAGGTAGTGACGATGAGATTTTTGACCCCGCTAAGACACATTTGGAGCAAGCGGGGTTGATGCCTGACAAAATCGGCTGGGATGCGGAACGGATTACGCCCGACATTGATGCAATCATTTTGGGTATGCACGCCCGCGAAGATAATCCCGAGTTGTTGAAAGCCAAAGAGTTAGGGCTCAAAATCTACTCTTTCCCCGAGTACCTCTACGAGCAAACGAAAGATAAAATTCGTATTGTGGTCGGTGGTTCGCACGGCAAGACGACTACGACTTCGCTGATTTTGTATGCCCTCAAAAAGTTGGGCATTGAAACCGATTATATGGTTGGTGGGCAAATCGAGGGGTTGGAAAGAATGGTATCCTTGAGTGATACGGCTAAATATGCGGTTTTTGAAGGAGATGAGTACCTCACTTCTACGCTTGACCGTCGCTCCAAATTTCTGTGGTACCATCCGCATATCGCTCTGCTGACGGGCATTGCGTGGGATCATATCAATGTGTTTCCCGTTTACGAGGGATACTTGGATACCTTCCAGCAGTTCGTCAATACGATTGAGCCGAATGGCAAGTTGGTGTACTATCAAGGCGACGAAACCTTGCAAAGTATCGTTTCAAAAGCCCGAAAAGATATAACCGTTTTGCCTTACACGCGGTATGATGGCAAGGTGCCGATGCAGTTATTCGGTTCGCATAATATGCAGAATTTGGCAGGAGCGTGTTTGGTTTGCCAGCAGATTGGCATCCAAGCGGACGATTTCTTCAAAGCCGTGAGTGATTTTACGGGCGTGGACAATCGTTTGACCAAGATTGCGGAGTGTGGCGACAATGTTGCCTACCAAGATTTTGCACACTCGCCCAGCAAGTTAGAAGCCACTGTGAGAGCCGTCAAGGAGCGTTATCCCGATAAACAAGTCGTGGCATGTATGGAATTGCATACTTTCTCGTCGCTCAATGTGAAATTTTTGCCACATTATAAAAATACGATGAAAGATGCCGACAAAGCCTTTGTGTACTATAATCCACATGTGGTGGAACATAAACGACTCACGATGTTTTCAACCGACGAGGTCAAAGAGGCGTTTGCAACCAATAATGTGGAAGTTTTTACCGATAGCCACCTCTTGCAAGAGCGTTTGCGACAAATAGATTACCACAATACCGTTCTGCTGATGATGACCTCCGGGACGTTTGATGGTATGGATTTGCCTGTGTTTATGAAAGATTGTATTGAGGGCAGAAAATAGTATGGCAGACGAATTAGTTTTTTCACAAAATACATACAACGAAGATAATATCGTTCATTTGGACGATAGAGAGCATATCCGTCGCCGTCCGGGTATGTATATCGGTAAGTTGGGAGACGGATCGCATGCAGACGATGGCATCTATGTGTTGATTAAGGAAACCATCGACAACAGTATTGACGAGTTCCGCATGGGCGAAGGCAAAGAAATTGACATCACGATTGAAGAAGGCGTGGTTACCGTGCGAGATTTTGGGCGAGGAATTCCGCTGGGGAAGATAGTGGAAGCCGTTTCGATTCTCAACACGGGCGGAAAATACGACACGAAGGCATTCAAGAAATCGGTGGGTTTGAATGGTGTGGGAACAAAGGCTGTTAATGCTCTGTCAGAGCGATTCGTCGTGCAGTCCTTCCGAGATGGCAAGACACGCCGAGTGGAGTTCCAAAAAGGACATTTGGTGAGCGATACCGACATTATTGACAACACCGAGAATGCACCACGTGGCACGTGGATACAGTTTCAGCCCGATGCCTCCAAAGGGTTGTTCGAAAACTACCAGTTCCGAGACGAGTATGTGGAGAGTTTGCTGAAAAACTATGCTTACCTCAACACGGGTTTGACGCTCAGTTACAACGGCAATAAGTACAACAGCCAAAACGGTTTGTTGGATTTGCTGACCGACACGATGACTGTGGAACCTATTTATCCCATCATCCACTTAAAAGGCGAGGATATTGAGATTGCCCTGACGCATACCAACCAAAATAATGACGAGTATTTCTCGTTTGTCAACGGGCAGCACACCATCCAAGGGGGTACGCACCAAATCGCTTATCGTGAAGCGGTTGGACGCACCATCAAGGAGTTTTTCAACAAAAATCAAGAGTTGGCAGATATTCGCAACGGTATCGTGGGAGCGATTGCCATCAACGTGGAGGAACCTGTCTTTGAGAGCCAAACCAAAGTCAAACTTGGCTCAAAAGATATGTCGCCAACGGGTGGCTTGAGTATCAATAAGTTTGTCAATGACTTTGTGAAACTCAATTTGGATAATTATTTGCACAAAAATCCCGAAACGGTGGAGGTGATGTTGCAAAAAATCCAAGATTCCGAGAAGGAACGCAAAGCTATTGCGGGCGTAACTAAATTGGCACGTGAAAAAGCCAAAAAGAACCAACTCAACAACCCCAAACTGCGGGATTGTCAGGTGCATTACAACGACACAAAGCCCACCAAAAGTAGCAAAGACGCCAACGATGACTTGCGTGACCAAAGTAGCATTTTTATTACGGAGGGTTTAAGTGCTTCGGGCAGCATTACCAAGAGTCGCGATGTGCGGACGCAAGCCGTGTTTTCGTTGCGTGGAAAGCCTCTGAATAGTTACGGAATGGACAAGTCGGTGCTGTACCAAAATGATGAATTTAACTGCTTGATGTCGGCGTTGAACATTGAGGACGGCTTGGACGAGTTGCGGTACAACAAAATTATTATTGCGACCGATGCGGACGTGGACGGCATGCACATTCGCCTGCTGATGCTCACGTTTTTCCTGCAATTCTTCCCCGATTTGGTCAAAAAAGGGCACGTTTATATCTTGCAAACGCCACTTTTCCGTGTAAAAAATAAAAACGAAATCCGCTATTGCTACTCCGAAGAAGAGCGTTTGGATGCACTCAATACAATCAAAAATCCTGAAATAACGCGTTTTAAAGGCTTGGGCGAGATTTCTCCCGACGAGTTCAAAGGGTTTATCAACGAAAATATCCGCTTGGACAAGGTTACGCTCCGAAAAGAAGACGCTGTGGGCGATTTGTTGAACTTTTATATGGGCAAAAATACTGCCGAAAGACAGACTTTTATCATCGATAACCTCGTGGTGGAAGAAGATGCCGTAGAGTTCGAATAGTATGTGGTGGCCACTCATTATATTTTGTGTCTTGGTTGTGCTGACGTTGGTTTTGACCGAAATCAACGAGCGGAAGAAAAAAAACAGCATAACAGAAGTTGTTGCATCGCCTAAAGAGCCTGTGGCAGACGGTGAATGTTGTGGTACCCACCTCTTTTGCGAAAAATTGGAAACGCTTCGGGACGGTGCCAAAATTGAATACTACGATGACGAAGAGTTGGACGATTTGCAAGGCATTCCTCCCACGCAATACACGCCCCAACAACACCAACTTTTCCGCGAAATTTATGAAACCTTGCAGCCGACCGACATCCGTGGTTGGGTACGCAGTTTGCAGTTACGAAACGTGGAATTGCCCCAAGATATTCGCGAAGAAATCGTGTTAATCATATCCGAAATGAACTATGGATGATGAGAGAATACTCAAAAAATACTACACGTATCTGAAACTTGAAAAAAGCCTCTCGGATAACTCGGTTGCGGCTTATATGCAAGATTTGGATAAGTTGATTCTTTTTTGTCAGCAACGCAACCAAAGTGTTATCCAAGCCACGTTTGACGACCTGCAAGAGTTTGTATTTCAACAATTTAAATCTACTTCCAAGACCCGTACCCAAGCCCGCATTTTGTCAGGGATACGCTCCTTTTATCGTTTTTTGGTTTACCACGATTATATCGAACAAAACCCGTCCGAATTATTGGAAATGCCTACTAAAGAGAAACACCTTCCGCAAGTGCTGTCGGTGGAGGAGATTGACCGTCTGATTGCGTCCATTGACCTTTCGGCGAACGAGGGACACCGTAATCGAGCGATTATTGAAATGCTCTACGGGAGCGGGTTGCGTGTGTCGGAGTTGGTGAACCTCAAACTTTCCAAAATCTACTTCAAAGAACAGTATATGCTCATTGAGGGCAAGGGTAGTAAGCAACGCCTCGTGCCGATTTCGCCCGAAGCCGACAAATGGTTCCATTTTTGGTTGGAAGACCGCTCCCATTGGGACATTAAGCCCGAATGTGTGGATATTGCGTTTGTGAATCGGTACGGACGGCAACTGACGCGGGCGATGATTTTCACGCTCATTCGTTCGTTGGCGGAAAAAGCGGGCATCACCAAAACCATCTCGCCACACACGTTACGACATTCGTTTGCCACACATCTGTTGCAAAATGGGGCTGATTTGCGTATCATCCAGCAACTATTGGGGCACGAAAGCATCACGACCACCGAGATTTACACGCACGTGGATATTCAAAATCTGCGAAACGCCATCCTTCAATTTCATCCAGCCAACAAAAACGAATGAAAATCAAAAAGATATATCTATTTTTTGGTTGCATTTTTTCCTTGTCGCTTTATGCCGAGCCGACCACGATTATCGGACAAATCACCGATGAACAAACGGGCGAGGGCTTGGAAAACGTGAATATCGTCTTTCAAGGAACGCATATTGGCACCACTTCCGACAAAGATGGGATGTATTTTTTGCGGGTGGATTTGCACAAAAAAATGCCACTCGTCTTCACCACCATCGGCTACAAAAAGCACAAAGTAGAGATTGAACCCAGCCAGTCGGTTGCGGTGGATGTGCAGATGCAGGAAAAATCGAGCGAGTTGCGGGAAGTGTTTATTTCGCCCCAGAAAAATCCTGCGGTGCCTATCATTGAGCAGGTTAAAAAACATCGCCAACAAAATGACAAAGCCGTTGACCAAGTGCAAATCAACGCGGAAATTTCGGCAAGCAATCTCAGCAAACGACATCTAAGTCGGCTTTTAACACAAAACGCTATCAATCAATCAGATACAAATTTAATTTTGCCTTTGTATGCCTCGCAAGGCGTTTTTCATGTGCAAAAAAATCACTATGTTTTAGACCATTACGACTACCAAAAAAATCTCCTTTTAACCGCTTCGCAGTACGATATTTTGTTGGAACGAATGCAAACGCACATCAATTTTTACGACAACCATATCCACTTGTTGCAACACACGTTTTTATCCCCTTTGGCGACCAATAGCCACGCTTTTTACCGCTATTTTTTGATGGATAGTATCGTCAGCGAGCAGGGGAAAGAGTATTGGATACGTTTTAAGTCCAAAAATCCGTATAATGCCACGTTCCACGGCGATATGTACATCGATTCGAGCACCTACGCAATCATCAAAATTCAGGTACATATTCCCAACGAAAGCAATATCAATTATTTGACGAACGGAACGCTTGAACAAACCTATCAAAACGGCTATTTGCAGACGCAACAATTCCGTGTTTTGTTGGATTTTTTGGTGCAAAAAGATTCGACCCATTTTTTGCCTACGGTTTTGGTAACGTCCGACCTGCAAACACTCTCCACAAACGACTCTGCGACTGCCCAAAGACCCGAAACGACTCTGCTGGATTCGCTTGGACAAACCCCACGCTTCAAGGTGGCTCATTTCTTGGCTTACACGCTACAAACGGGCTATATGCCGTGGGTGCAGTACGCTGAAATCGGCAAGACCTACCATCTGTTGCAACTCAATCAGTTTGAGGGGGTGAGTATCGGCTTGCCTGTGAGGACGACCGAGGCTTTTTCTGACCGTTGGTGCCTCAATGCCTACGTGCGGTACGGCTTTGGCGACGATGCGTGGAAGGGTGGGGGACTTGTGCAGTATAAGTTGCCTTTGCAGCGGCGACACCTGCTCAATGTGCAGTATATAGACGATTATACGATGAGTGATGTGAGCGATTTTGACGAGTACCGTAACGAAAATGCCATCAACAAACGGCAAAAATCCTTATCCTATATGCGACAGTACATGACCTATTCCGATAGTGGTATCCACAGCGTCAATGCACGGCGTTCGGAGGTACGATTCTTTGCCGAAAACGACTGGACAGACCATGTGCAAACCAAAATCATCTTGCGGCACGGCAAACAAGGCTATGGAGCACCGACTACCAACTACTTTTCGCAACCCACATTCACCTATACTTCGCTACAGACCTTCGTGCGTTTGGGCTACAAGGAGCGGAAAGTGGACAGGCATTTTCAACGCTATTACCTGTACAACGACCGCTATCCGACCTGTTTTTTCGGGGTAGAAGGTGGCACGTTTAGTTGGGAGGAAAACAATGCGGTTGCGTATCCGTTTGCGAGGCTGAATTTCATGGTTAAACAGCGTGTCTCTTTGGGCATCATGGGACGGTTGCATTACCTATTGCAAGGGACGCTTTGTGCGGGCAAAAACGCTCCCGATGCTTTGCGTGCCATGGTGATGTCCAACGGCTCGTGGACCTACACCTACGACCGATTTAGCCTCATTCATAGTTTGGATTTTGTGGCGGATAGGTTGTTGCAACTGCATGTGCATTGGAACGGGC
>JAEELX010000063.1 GCA_016282955.1 Paludibacteraceae bacterium
CCCCCCCCCAGCTGGCACATCAACGTGGCTCGTGATGCGGAAAGAAAGTGGCTTGTGCGTGTAATCTTTGACGATACGGTTGTAAACCCCCTTGGCTAAAATAAAAAAACCACCCGTGTCCAACCGCTCCGTGCTATCATACTCCTCCACCAAATCCACATCGGGCGAAACAAACGTTATTTTGCCATTATCGCACGGCTCAATAGTCGTGTATGCGAACAAAGAGATGGTTACGTTCAAAATCGCCCCACCGTACATATCCGAATAGGGCGAAACATCCGTCCCACCACCTGCAAGACCTAACCGCAAAGGGGCTTTACTCCGATAAATCATATTAGTTGTAAATTACAAATCGTTTGGGTCATATTTGACCATGTATATTTCTTTTTCTCCTCCAAAATGCCACTCTGGAAGCACTCTACATCGCCTTTTTCGCAAAAATCAAGCAACGCATCGGCAATATCTTTCGGCATAACGCGTGTAACATAGCCCACTTTTTGGTTGGGTACAATCTCTGCCAACCCACCCACATTCGTTACCAACATCGGTTTGTTAAAATGATAAGCCACTTGGGTTACGCCGCTCTGTGTAGCCGATTTGTAGGGTTGCACCACCAAATCACATGCCGAGAAATAGTACTTCACATCTTCGTTTGGAATGAAATGCGTGTGCCAAAGGATACGTCCCTTCAAGCCCAATTTCTCCTCTAATCTTGCGTATTGTTCGGCATTATTGTAAAACTCTCCAGCCACCAAAAGTCGCACATTCTTCTGCTTCAATCGCTCGTCTGCGAAGGCGTGCATCAACAAATCCAACCCTTTATAATCCCGAATGAAACCGAAGAAAAGGTAGTATAAAGTGTCTTTATCAAGCCCTAATTTCTCGCGTGCGGTTGGTTTGGGAATCAGTTCACCAAAATTATCGTAAAGCGGGTGCGGACAAAGTGCCACTTGCTGTTTTTTCGTGCTAAATCGCTCGCAATCTTTCTTCACACTATCCGACATTGCCACGAAATGGTCAACGTTTTTGATGAAGTATTGGATTAAAAATCGATCCCAAAAATGATGCTCGTGCGGAATCACATTATCTAAAATCGAAACCACTTTGGTGGCATTATTGGTGAGTTTTTTCACCTTTCGTGCCACTGCTCCCAAACACGGTGCCATCATCGGTTGCCAAAACTTTATCACCAACAAATCAGGTCTCAATTGAGCGATTTGTTGAGCCGTTTTTGACCAAGAAAAAGGATTAACAGAACTCAAAGAACGTGTAATTTTCAAGTCTTTGGGCTGTGGGTCGTCCGAGTATTGGGTTTTGCCCGGAAAAATAAAACTCGGATACTGCAACGTAAACGTAAACAATTCAACTTCGTTTCCTTCGGACATAAATTGCTGTGCCAAACGCTCATTAAACGAAGCCAAACCACCCCGATACGGCCAACTCGTTCCTAAAATGATAATTCGCATAGTTGTGTTGTATTAAAAGTTTTACTTCCTCCACAAAGATACAAAAAATCCTTTTTTTATCCAAAAAAAATAGCCATTCGAGTTCGATTTTACGTGCAATTTTAAAATTTCCGTTTGAAAAATTGTTGTAATTTCTAAAAAAAAAGTAATTTCACGAGATTTTTTGTACTAAAAATATGAAAGCATCTTTTGATTATCGTACGTTGGCACGGGAAAGTTTGAGGGAAAATTGGCACTCTTTTGCTATTGTAGCATTGGTTTTTTACGCTATAAGTTGCCTTTCAGGGACGTTTTCTTTTATTAAATTGTTTGGATATTACAGCGATTTATTTTTAAGCCGTGGTATTACGTTTGCATTTGTCATTTTGGTTGCATCGCCTTTGGAGTTTGCTTTCTTCATTTTGTGCCTTCGCAACGTGCGGAAAAACGAAAATCAGCAATCGCTTGTGTCAGGTTTGTTTAGCATTTTCGCCGAAAAATATGAACAGAGCGTCATTGCGATGTTTGTTATCGCTCTTTTGGAACTGCTCTTGGGGGCTGTTACGTTGGGTATTGGTGCGGTTATTTTGAGTTTGGCATATGCTATGGTGCCGTTTATTTACGAAGATGACCCTTCGTTGGATTTCCGCGATGCGTTGCGAATCAGCCGTGAGATGATGTACGGGCATAAAGTGGATTTATTTATGCTTTATTTGTCGTTTATTGGCTGGTTTTTAGTCGGCATTATGACCTGCGGAATCGGTATGCTTTGGGTTTATCCGTATGTGGTTACTGCGGTTGCCCATTTTTATGAAGATGTAAAAACGGAATTTTTGAGTCGAACAGACCAAAACAATAATGAGGAGTAAAAAGTTGTAGAATAAAAAATATAGGAATATGAAAAAAAGTATCTTTTTAGCGGTTATAATTTTTATGAATATTGCGTGCAGTAAACAACAACAAACAACGGGCATTAACCCCAGTAATTTAGACACAACAGCGGTGCCACAGAACGATTTTTATCAGTATGCGTGTGGTGGTTGGATGGTGAATAATCCTCTGCCTGACGAGTATAGTCGCTTTGGTAGTTTTGATAAACTGGCTTTAACAAACGTGGAGCGGGTTAATGGTTTGATTGAAGAAATTGCTCAAAAACCTTACAAAGAGGGTTCGGTGGAGCAAAAAATTGCGGATATGTATAATTTGTGCTTAGATACCGCACGCCGTAATCAAGAAGGCATTGCTCCGTTGCAAAATACGATTTTGGAGATTCAAAACATTGCTCAGAAGAGCGAATTATCGGCTTTTTTGGGTCGTTCGTTGGATTGCAGTATGTGGGCGATGTATGTGGATGCCGATGCGTTAAATTCGTCGATGAACATCTTGAACGAGTATCAGAGCGGGTTTGCGTTGGGTAACAAAGATTATTATTTTGATACGGACGAACACACCCTCAAAATCCGTGAAGAGTATGTAAAACATATCGCAAAGATGTTTGCATTGTTTGGTTTTGAAGCCGAAAAAGCAGAAAAATACGCTCAAACAGTTATGCGAATGGAAACGCGATTGGCAAAAAAAGCAAAAAATAATACTGAGCTTCGCGACCCGATTGCCAACTA
>JAEELX010000064.1 GCA_016282955.1 Paludibacteraceae bacterium
ATACCGACTATCCCAAAGTGTTCAGGGCAATACTTTCGAAGAAACGAAAACGGCACGCCGAATAAGCCGGTATAATAAGAAGGTATTGAATCTGCAAACGGCAGCTCGATCGCATCATAATTGACACAATTTTGATAGGCGGTTCCTTTTATTTCTTTGTGTTGACTATACTTTTTATTATCAGCCAGTGTCATTAGTTGTAAAGGTTGATGACGCCGACCGTGATCTAAATTTGTAAACCAAACAGGTCCTGCAACAAAAGCAAACTTTTTCCCATCTTCAATTTTATGATATGTATCATAATCGTTTGGGATTTGAAACCAACGATTACTGCTATCCATAGAAACACCAAGCCAAATTTGATTTTGAATAATTAAAGGAAATATCTCTTTGTAGCCAATAGCTCCTTGATTACCAATAATAAGAAATTGTTTTTTTGCTTCCATTATCCATGCTACAAATTCACTAAATAAAGAAAATGTATGATTTGTCATGATAATATCTGCTTCATCACGCAATGCTTTTATTTCTTTACTACGAAAATCCCCATCGCCTTGCAAATACTCCCATTGCAAGTCGTCTAAATCTATGCGACCGCTATTGTTTGTATCATGGTCAAGAACAAAAATTTTGCCGTGTGTGCGTGTTTTGGTTTCGTCATAGTTGGGTGCTTCTGTTTCAAAGAGCGTTGGTTCATACCATTTAGAATTTTTGCTTTCTACGGCAAAAGAGGTACTAATGAGTTTTTTTAATCCAAATAATTCAAAGTTTTCGGCGAAAAAACGTGTAAAATTACTCCATTCGGGGTCATCGCAAGGCAATAAAATTGTCTTTCCTCGAAAAACATCAGGGTTATTCTCTATGTACGCATTTACTTCTAATTGAATGTCTGCGTATTGAGTATAAAACTCGTCCTTTTTTGCTGCTTTTGCTTGTTGTAAAAGTGTATTTCTTGGCATAATTGATAGTATTTACGCATACTATCAATCCGACCTGCAATGAAAAGAAAGAGTGAGTTTCTTTTCGTGTCATGCCAAGGCACCCTGCCAGGAACCTTACTTATAAACTCCAAGAAACTCACTTGCGAGCATCTATTATGGAGTTTATAAGCATACCTGCATGGGTACACTTTTCCGTTATTATTTCAAAGTCTTATTCCGTTAAACTTGGCAGGGTTTCGGCAGACACGAAATAATAGTAATGCTATGTTAATATGTTATTTTTATTTTATCACTCCGACACTTCGGAGATTTTATTCTTTTACCTTTATTTCTTTTGGCAGTAATTTAAATTGTCCAATATTACTCAATTCCATCTGATAAAACTTTACATTTTCAAATCCATTGTTAAGACATAGTTTAATATATTTTTGAGTATTCCTTTTACTGCAATGCGTTCCAAAATAAATAGCCTTTAATGCTTTTTTGTTAAAAGAATAATTTCCGTCTTCTGAAGGTGATTTGGGTGGACGTAATAACCTAATTTCTTGTTCATATTTCCAACCTAATTCCTTTGTACAAAATATACCAAATAAATTTTCTTGAGAGTGATTGGGATAGTTTACTTGATATATATCTGATTGATATTGTACAGAATATAAATCTCCCAAACTATTACAAAGTAAATCATCATCAAATTCTATACATATGCCTGTGTGATTTTTAGCGTAATGTGCCCACATTTGCATCTGTAACCCATCTAAACTCATACATAAAACTTGAGTATTTTGAATAATAGTGCAAAATTCTTTTTCTATTTTATCAAGAGATAATTCAATATTTTGTTTGATGATATTTTTTTCATTAGTTAAAATCGCTACTTGGTAAACAAGCTTTTTGTTTTTATTAAAACACAAGAAACAATCATATGGGTCATTAAAAGATGATTGAGTAGAATAATGCAGTGTACCTGTTGAAAAAATTTCATCAGCATACCTCCCACATGCTCTATACTTAAATAAAGATCCCATAAATTAGTTTATTGTGCTATTCTCGTTTCCTGCTACTAATAAATTCACAATTCTATTTCTCACAAAAAAGCATTTAATCATCGCAACACAACTCTAAATTTCCTTGATATAATGCGTTGATTGGAAATTGGAGGTCAGCATGTTTCCCCCAAATGAGATTGCCATTGCGTAACCAGTATTTTTTGAATTCCGATTTTTTAGCGTATTTATCGTATTGTGGATGTGGATGTTTTGCGAAAAATTCACTAAAATCAATGGTTTGTTTTTTGCCATCACTAAAAATTAGGGATAATATCAAATCACTAATATACTCAACATTGTTTATAATAATTCCTTTCATTGCTAAATCCAAAATAAGTGTAAATATCGGGCATCTTGATTCGTATTTTTTGCAAAGATATAATTTTTGCAACATAATTCAAATTATTTCACAAATCAATATAACGCCATTTTTCCCCTACAAAATGACAATAAAAAATATCTTCGCTGTTTTTTGTAGATAAATCGTATCTTTGTGCTGTTTTTAACGTAAATAAATCTAAATACTATGAATATACACAACCTAAAAGACCGTCATATAGGTTTGACGAGTGCAGATAAAGAACAAATGCTCCAATGCTTGGGCGTACCTTCGTTGGAGGCGTTACTGGACGAGGTTATTCCTCAAAATATCCGTTTGAAAGCCAACGATTCGTGTTCCTTTGAACAGCCGATTGCGGAGTATGCGTTTTTGGAAAAAATATCGGATTGTTTCAAGCAATTAGACCCCGTTCGCTACTTGATTGGGCAAGGTTATTACGGCACTTGTACGCCAGCCGTGATTCTGCGTAATGTGTTCCAAAACCCAAGTTGGTACACGTCCTATACGCCCTACCAAGCCGAGATTAGTCAAGGACGCTTGGAGGCACTGTTCGTTTTTCAAACTATGGTGAGCGAATTGACGAATTTGCCACTCGCCAACTGCTCCTTGTTAGATGAAGCAACAGCTGTGGCAGAGGCTGTAACGATGATGCATCGCCTCCGTAGCAAAGAGCAAGTGAAAAATAATGTGTGCAAGGTTTTTGTGGATAATGCGGTTTTTGAAGCCACCAAAGAAGTACTAAAAACACGCACTTCGGGGCAAAACATCACACTCGTTTTTGGCGATTATACCACCTTTAAGCCATCCGAAGAGTACTTTGGGGCGGTTGTGCAATTCCCAAATGCCGATGGGGTTGTGGAAGATTATAGCTATTTTATTGACCAATGCCACGCGAATGGGTTGCTCGTTACGGCGATTGAGGATTTGCTCGCATTGGCTCTATTGAAGCCACTTAATGCGGATATTGCTTGCGGTTCGGCACAACGTTTTGGGGTACCAATGGCGTATGGCGGTTTGTCGCTCGGGGATATGGCAACGCGGGCGGAATACAAGCGTGAGATTCCGGGCAGGATTATCGGTTTGAGCAAGGATAGATGCGGACGTGATGCCTATCGTATGGCTTTGCAAATGCGTGAGCAACATATCAAACGTGAAAAAGCAACCTCCAATATCTGTACTTCGGCGGCTCTGTGTGCGATTATGGCGGGTTTGTACGGCGTTTATCACGGAGCAGAAGGTATCCGTCAAATTGCGGAAGAAATCCACTCCAAAGCCGTTTATCTCAACGAAGCGTTGCAAGCATACGGCTACACACAAGTGAATAGTGTCTTTTTTGATACACTGAAAATCGTTAATTTGAACAAAGACCAAGTAAAACAGCTCCAACAGAGTGCTAACGAGGAAAAAGTGGCGTTTTTTGTGGATAAAGAAAATAATATCCTCATCAGCATCGACGAAACCACTACCACAGAGGATATGCAGCATGTAATCAACGTTTTTGCGTCCTTGCACGGCGATATGCCTTCCCAAGTGAGCGACCATGACTTACAAAACTTGTGGGCAATTGACCCCGAAAACGTACGGACAGTGGACTATTTGCAGCAAAATATCTTCAAAATCTATCACACCGAAACGGAAATGTTACGCTATATCAAGCGTTTGGAACGGAAAGATATTTCGTTGACGCATAGCATGATTCCGCTCGGCAGTTGCACAATGAAGCTCAATCCGAGTGCCACGATGATTCCGACCTACTCGACCGATTTGTTCCGCATTCATCCTTTGGCAAGCGGGAACGAGGCTCTAAAAGCTGTGATTGACGAGATAAAAGAGGCTTTGAATTACTTGACGGGTATGAATGCGTGTTGCCTGCAACCTACCTCGGGTGCAGCGGGTGAATATGCGGGTTTGGTTACGATTCGGGCGTACCTTTTGGCACAGCAAAACGACCAACAACCCCTCAAAAGAGTGCATATCCTCATCCCTGCTTCGGCTCACGGAACCAACCCTGCAAGTTGCGTCCAAGCGGGCTTTATCCCAGTCGTTATTGCGTGCGATGAGAAGGGTAACACCGACTTGAACGAGTGGCAAGCCAAAGCCGAAGAATACCAACAGACCTTGGCGGGGTGCATGATTACCTACCCCTCCACGCACGGCATTTTTGAGGAGGATATTAAGAAGATGTGCCAAATCGTCCACACCTACGGCGGCGAAGTGTACTTGGATGGTGCCAACATGAATGCGTTGGTGGGATATACTCACCCGCGAGCTATCGGTGCCGATGTGTGCCACTTAAATCTGCATAAAACCTTCGCGACACCTCACGGTGGTGGTGGACCAGGTGCGGGTGCGATTTGTTGTGCCGACCACCTGAAAGAGTTTATGCCCACAGCCACTGCCAATCGCGTTAGTTCCACCGAAAATGGTAACTTAGGTATGGCATTGGTCGCATACGGCTACATTTGCATGATGGGACTTGAAGGTTTGAAAGAAGCCACTGCTACAGCCATTCTGAACGCAAATTATATGGCAGAAAAATTGAAGGACGCATACGGCGTGGTGTATCGCGGAGCCAAGGGACGCGTGGGGCATGAGTTGATTTTGGATTGCCGACAGTTCCATGCTATGGGCGTTACCGAAGCGGATATTGCTAAACGTTTGATGGATTATGGTTACCACGCTCCTACCCTTTCGTTCCCAGTTCATGGTACATTGATGATTGAGCCCACCGAGAGCGAAAGCAAAAAAGAGATGGATAATTTTATTGATGCTTTGCTTACGATTCGGCAGGAAATTGAGGAAATTGCCACGGGTAAAGCCGACAGCAAAGATAATGTTTTGGTCAATGCACCTCACGCAGAGTACGAAATTATGGAGGAGACGTGGTCGCATTCCTATTCGCGTCAAAAAGCATATTATCCCATCGAATCGGTTGCAAATAACAAGTTCTGGGTGCCTGTTTGCAGGGCAGATAATGGCTGGGGAGACCGCAATTTAATCAGTAAATTAGAAAAATAAATTACCTATGGAGAACATATCTAAATTGAAGGAAAAATTGGCGAGTTACCAGCGTATGCACCTCTTTGTGATTATCAAAGAATACTTCATTTTTACCCTCGCAACCTTCCCGTATGCGTTGGTTCTCAACCAGATAATTGTGCCGCATAACTTGGTCGGTGGTGGTATTTCGGGTTTAAGTACGATTATTTTCTTCTTTTCAAACCGTTTAGTGCCGATTTGGCTTTCGAACATCATCTTAAATGTGATACTGCTCGCCATTGCGTTAAAAATTATCGGTTGGAAGGCGTGTGTACGAAGTATTTACGGTATTTTGGTGCTTTCGTTTTGGTATTGGCTCATTCCCGTTGCCGACAAACCGCTTATCACCGACCCGTTTATGGCAGTCATTTTAAGTGGTATTTTTGCAGGAATGGCGTTAGGAACGATTTTTCTCAATAACGGCTCTACGGGTGGCACGGATTTGATTGCTTTGATGGTGAGTAAATATCGGTATATTTCGATGGGAAATGTGCTGTTGGCGTGTGATATTATTATCATTTGTAGCGGTTATTTTTTGCCCAATGTACATAGTGTGGAAAAGATTTTATTCGGTTTAACCTATACGTTTATGAGTCGTACGGCGATTGATACGGTGATGAATCGTGTGCGACAGTCGGTGCAATTTTTTATTTTTTCAAAAAAAGCCGAAGAGGTCTCGCAGGCAATTATCACCAAACTGCATCGTGGTGTAACGCAGTTGGAAGGTGCTGGAGGTTATACGCACCAGCCGATGAAGGTGCTTACTATTTTGTGTCGCCGCAACGAAGCAAGTACCGTTTTTCAGTTGGTTCGCCACATAGACCCAGACGCTTTTATTGCCGAAAATCAAGTCGAAGGTGTCTTTGGACAAGGATTTGATTCGATTCGAAAAATGGGATAGATTTTTTGGGCGTTGAAGCATTACTTTGTTGATTGACAAAGCCTTATCTTAGTTTAAAAGCTGAAATAAGGCTTTTTTGTTTTTTTACGATTTTTTTGCTTGTTTTGTTTTAATAAAAATTTTACTACCTTTGCCACCTGAAATAATTTTATAAACTTGCGTAGTAATACGCCTTAAACTTAGGGAAGTTATGGAAAAAGAAACATGTCCTTTTGTTCCTAACACCTTGTTAGGACTCGCGGGAGGTATTCAATACCGCAAACTGAAAAAAGCGTCTCAAGACCCTAAAAAAAGTAGTGCAGAAACGCTTCGGAGTATTCTTCGTTATGCCGAGCATTCAGAATATGGCAAAGAACACCATTTCTCGGATATTTTGCAAGCCAAAACAGACGATGAGTTGTTCGCTTTATATCAAAAAAATGTCCCCTTGAACGACTACGAAGATTTAAAACCCTATATTGACAAGCATCGTCACGGGGGCGAAAACATCTTGTTCCCCGGCAAACCCGTCATTTATGCTACTACTTCGGGCACAACCAACGAACCAAAATGGATTCCTATCACGCCAAAATACATGGAAGACGTGTATGGCAAGATGACCAAAGTGTGGTTGTACAATTTTATTATGAATCGCCCAAAAGTGTTTACGGGAAAAATCCTCTCTATTGTGGGTAAAACGAAGGAAGGTGAAGCACCAGACGGCACATTTTTCGGAAGTGTTTCGGGTGTTACGCAACAAAATTGTCCGGGCTTTGTAAAAAAACTATATACCTGTCCTTTCTCGGTGTATTCCATCGAAGATTATACGGCTCGTTACTATGTTTTGATGCGTACGGCGATTGAACACAATGTAACCTTGATTGTTACGGCAAACCCCTCTACGGTCGTTGAACTTCGCAACAACGTGAACGTTTTCTTTGACGACTACTGCAATGATATAGAAAAAGGCACTATCAAAGCCGATTTGAAAATTCCCGATTGGATTCGCGAGGATATACAACAAACGCTTAAACCTAATCCCGAACGAGCAAAAGAATTGCGTGATTTAAAAGCTAAATATGGCACCGTTTTGCCCAAACATTACTGGCCAAATTTGCAGATTTTGAACACGTGGAAATGCGGTAACACGAAGGTTTATTTGGATAAATTTGCAGGTGCTTTCCCCGACACGATGTTGCACCAAGAGTTCGGTTATTTCTCGTCCGAGTGCCGTTTTGGTTTGGTTTTGGACGACACGAACAATACCGTTCTTTTCCCGCATCTGCACTACTATGAGTTCGTGGCAGAAGAAGAGCTGGAGAGCGAAAACAAGCATTTCTTGCAGTTGCACGAGTTGCAAAAAGGCAAACGCTACTGCCCGTATGTAACCACTTTTGCAGGTTTGTATCGCTACAATATGAACGATTTGTTGGAGGCAAGCGATAATTTTGGCAATACACCGACCGTGTTTATGATTCAAAAAGTGAACGGAATCGTAACCATGACGGGCGAAAAATTACATGAAAGACAGTTTATTGAAGCCGTTCGTCGCGTAGAAAAAGCTATGCAAACGCCTTTGGCATTCTTCATCGGTTTTGCAGTCTTGGAGGAATCAACCTACCATTTCTACTTGGAGTTTGCTGACCAAAGCACACCTCAATCCGTTGCCGATGAGTTTGTGAAGAACGTGGACAAAGAATTGACGACTATCAACGTGGAATACAAAGCCAAACGCGAATCGTTCCGTGTGAAAGACCCTGTGGCTCATCGTTTGGTAAAACAATCCTTCGAGCAGTTCAAGGAAGAGTGTATCAAGGAAGGCAAACGCGATGGTCAGTTTAAGATTTTGTTGCTGATGCAAGACGAGGCACGCCACGAAAAATTCAAAAAACTAATTTTGAAATAATTGAAAGCCATACATCTTTCGGATATTAATTGGAAAAAGACCAAAGCGGTTATTTTTGACTTGGACGGCACGATTTACAACAAACGTTTTTTGAGTTTGCATCTCGTTGCCAACGAAGTTATATCGCTGCCTTTTTTGATGCGTGAGCGTATGGTTTATCGTAGTTTTAAGGGGCGTTGTTTCGAGAGTTCCGAAAAATTCTATGATGCTTTTTTTGAAAAGATGGCTCGTGGTAGTCATCTTTTCTCCGCTAACACGGCTCGCAGTTGGTATTTTAACAATTATATGCCGTTGATGTTTGAGGCTCTGTGCTTCTTTTACAAAGCAGAACAGTGGGCGTTGGACATCATTCATTATTGCAATGATAACAACATCCCCGTTTGTGTCGTTTCGGACTACTGCTTCGTCAAAGATAAGTTGCGAGCCCTGCAAATAGACCCTCAGTTATTCACTTTTACCATTGCAACCCCTGACTTGGGTGGCTTAAAACCCAACAAACGGGTCATGGAACAAGTGGTGGAAAAGTTGGGCGTACCAGCCGAAAACTGTCTGATGATTGGCGATAGAGAAGATACCGATGGCGACTTTGCACGTTCGGTCGGTGCCATGTTCTTAAAATGTTAAGGTATGAAAGAAAACAAACATTACAAAGAATTACAAGTGCAAGAAGGGACGTATATCCCCGATATGAACCTTGATTATCCGCAAGAATACCCGTTTGAACGGATGTATCACCCTACTTACACGCACGAAGTCAAAGTGGACAAGAATTATCCGTTTGTGGACGATAGTTTGGAACTGAAATTAAAGCGGTGGTTTGTGTATGAGATTGTGCTGAATATCATTGAAAACTTCCGTTTGCGTCTTCAGTTTGGTTTGCGTTTTGAAGGACGGGAGATTTTGAAAAAATACAAACAACAATTCAAACGCGGTGCCATTACGCTTGCCAACCACTGTTTTCGCAAAGATGCAGAGTTTGTTTTGTTGGCTATCAAGGCGAAACGAACGACCAAAATCCCGATGTTTGCTCCCAATTTTGGTACCAAAGACGAGTTTTGGTTGCGGACAATCGGCGGAATCCCTATCCCACCCCAAGAGGAAGGCATGAGTGCCTACAAGTGCTTTAATGCGGCTTTTGATGAGTTTCACAAGCGTGGCTCATGGTTTCATATCTTCCCCGAAGCGGCTCGATGGGATTGGTATAAGCCCTTGTGACCCTTCCAAAAAGGGGCTTTTACGTGGGCTTACAAGTACAATATCCCGATTATTCCGTGTGTGATAACCTTCCGTGAACGAACGGGCATTTATAAATTGTTGGGCGACAAATCGCTGCCTTTGGTAACCGTTAAAATCACCGAGCCGATTTTTCCTGACACGACTCAACCCCGTCAAAATGAAGTAGATAGAATGCGTGAAGAAGCCCATAAACAGATGGAAAAAGCGGCTGGCATAACGCATAATCCTTGGCCAATAGTTTGGGAAAATGAATGACATTATAAATTATATTATCCGTTTTTTGTCCTACGACAACGAAAAAGTAGCCTCGCTGATTGGTTACACTGCCGATACGGACGAATGGAAAAATTACAAGGTAGTTGTAATTCCCAACGGACTGTTGGGGCATCGCATTGAATTGCCGAAAGAAGACGCTTTTGAGCCACGTTACACGGTGGAAAAAGGGAAAATTATTTTTCAAACGGACATTATTTATAATGCTTTTTTCTTCCTTTCCTCTGCCGAAGAGACGATTCAACCCAAACGCGATGCACACCAACGATTTATTGCCAAATACTCTATTTTAGGGTCTGGAGAGCGGTTGCAAACGCCGATTGTGGACGTTTATGCTAATCTGATTTATCAGTTGCTTGAAATGCCTTTCCCAAAGCCAAAATTGCAAAAAATATGGCTTACGCACGATGTGGATACACTCACTTTTTACCATTCGTTGCGAGGATTTTTGGGTGGAATTTCGCGTGGGCAGTGGAGCGAAGCGATTTCGTCGGTTTTGGATTTTCATAATGACCCTGCTTTTTCGTTTGATTGGATTGCCCAAGAAGATAGTAAAATAGCCGCTCAACCCGTTTATTTCATAAAAAAAACGAAAGGCGAAGGATATGACTATCCACAATATGGCTACAACGGCAAAATTTATCAGTATTTACTGAAACTTTGGAAGAAAAATAATGCAATTTTAGGCTGGCATTCGTCCTACTATATACAAAGTAAATTCCCTAAAAAATTAACGCTTCCGTTTGTTGCAGACAATGTTTTGTACCATCGTAGCCATTTTTTGCGTTGCAACATCTCGGTTTTGGACTACTTGGCGAATGCTGGAAACGAACAAAATGTGCAAATTCACGATTTTAGTATCGGTTTTGCCGACAAAGCAGGTTTTCGTCTGCAAACGACACGCCCAGTGCGTTGGATTAACCCAAATAACTATCAATTAACGAATTTGATATTGCATCCGCTTCACATGATGGACGTTACGCTTTCGGAACCACATTACATGAATTTGAAATATCCGCAAGCGTTGGCATTAGCCAAACAAATCATTGAAACAGTTGAAAAGTACAACGGAGAGTTATGCCTACTATTCCATAATTCCTCGTTTGTGCCATCTACATATCACACAATTTTATATTCCATGCTCATTCATTTTTTGCAAAATAAATAAAACTATGTACACTAATTTTCAAACATATCTACAAACGACGCTTAACGAGATTAAGCAGGCAGGTTTGTATAAAAACGAACGGGTCATCGTCAGCCCGCAGTCGGCTTCGATTGGCGTTGCTGGGCATACGGGCGAAGTGATAAACTTTTGTGCCAACAACTACCTCGGTTTGGCTGATAATAAGGAGGTGATTCAAGCCGCAACGGAGGCAATGCAACAGAGAGGCTATGGAATGGCTTCGGTGCGTTTTATTTGTGGCACGCAAGATTTGCACAAGCAGTTGGAAAAAGCCATCTCGGAGTTTTTTGGAACGGAAGATACGATTCTTTATGCGGCTTGTTTTGATGCCAATGGCGGTCTATTTGAGCCACTTTTGACCGAAGAAGATGCCATCATTTCCGATGCCCTCAACCACGCAAGTATCATTGACGGTGTGCGGTTATGCAAAGCCGTTCGGTATCGCTACAACAACGGCGATGTGGCAGATTTGGAGGAACAACTCAAAAAAGCCCAAGCACAACGTTTCCGAATTATCGCTACTGACGGCGTTTTTTCGATGGATGGCAACGTGTGTCCGCTGGATAAAATTTACGAGTTGGCAAAGAAATACGATGCTGTTGTGATGGTTGATGAAAGCCACTCTGCAGGCGTTGTGGGCAAAACGGGACGAGGCGTAACGGAGCAATTTAACTTGCGTGGACAAATCGAAATCATCACAGGCACGCTTGGCAAGGCTTTGGGTGGCTCGGTTGGTGGCTTTACGACAGGCAAGAAGGAGATTATCGACCTTCTGCGTCAGCGTTCACGCCCGTATCTATTCTCCAATTCGTTGCCACCGATGATTGTGGCTGCGGGCATCAAAGTGCTTGAATTGTTGTCTAAATCCAATGAGTTGCAGGATAAATTGCACACCAATACGGATTATTTTATCTCCAAAATGCAACAAGCGGGCTTTGATATTAAACCCACTCAATCCGCTATTTGTGCCGTGATGTTGTACGATGCGGTTTTGAGTCAAAAATTTGCAGCAGCCCTTCAAACCAAAGGCATTTACGTTACAGGATTTTATTACCCCGTTGTGCCACAAGGGCAAGCCCGAATCCGTGTGCAGGTATCTGCCGCTCACACCCGTGAACAGTTGGACAAAGGCATTGAGGCTTTTACGCAAGTTGGAAAAGAATTGGGAGTTTTATAAAAAAATGGTAAGTTTGCAAAACTACATTGGTTGAATAAAGGAATGCAAAATATAATTATTAACGACCCCATATTTGGCTTTATTACAGTCCCAAAAGGCATTATTCAGGATGTTTTGGCACACCCATACGTGCAACGCTTGAAGCATATTCGGCAGTTGGGATTGAGTTATTTGGTGTACCCTGGAGCCGTTCATACGCGTTTTTCGCATTCGCTCGGAGCAATGCACCTGATGAAGGAGGCGTTGGACATCATTCAAACCAAAGGCACAACCGTTTATCCGTCTGAAATAAACGCTACCATGGTGGCTATTTTGTTGCACGACATCGGACACGCTCCCTTCTCGCACGTCTTGGAAAAGTCGCTCATCAAAGATACAACCCACGAGGACATTAGTCTGCTGATGATGAAGCAAATCAACGAAGATTTACGCAAGCGAAACGAGAGTATGCTTTTTAAGTACGGACCCATTGACGAGTCCATCGCTATCTTTCAAGGCAACTATTTACGCCCGTTTTTCCATCAACTTATTTCGAGTCAGTTGGACGTGGATCGGTTGGATTACCTCAGTCGCGACTCGTTCTTTTGCGGCGTTACGGAGGGCAATATATCGTCTTCTCGGTTGCTTAAAATGATTGAAATTAAAGACAATAAGATGTTTGTGGGCGAAAAAGGGGTTTATTCGGTGGAAAAATTCTTGTTGGCTCGGCGTTTGATGTTTTGGCAGGTTTATTTGCATAAAACGTCTGTGGCAGCGGAACAAATGCTCGTGAATATCTTCCATCGTGCCAAACAGTTAGCCCAACATGGTGAAGAACTTTTTGCTCCACCTGCCTTGCATTTCTTCTTGCACAAAGACATCACGAAGCAGAATTTTTACGTGGGCAGTGAGGCTTTGCAGCAGTACGCTTTGTTAGACGATAACGATATTTTATGTGCCGTAAAAGTGTGGATGCAACATCGCGACAAAGTGCTATCGACGCTCTCGCAAGCCTTTATCCATCGGCACTTATTCAAGACAGAACTGCTATCCGAGCCATTGAACGACGAACAAAAAGAGGATTTAACCAATAAATATACGTTGTGTTTGGGTATAAAGCGGGAAGATGCCTCTTATTTCTTTGCCGAACACATCATTTCCAAAAATGTTTATTCGGACAAAACGGGCGATTCGATTGAGATTTTGTTCAAAGATGGTCGCATCAAAGATATAGCCGAAGAGTCAGATATTTTGCACGCTTGCACGTTGCAGGATTTGCCTCAAAAACGATATTTATTCTATTATAAAATTTAGTGATTATGGAATTTACAGCAGAACAAATAGCACAGTTTTTAAATAATGCTCCCATCGTTGGCGACGCTCACGCAAAAGTGAACAATATCGCCCCTTTGGAGAATGCAACCGAGAACGATTTATCCTTTTTGGGAGACGAAAAATACTGCCCTTTATTGGAGAACACAAAGGCAGGTATCATCCTCATTTCCAAAGATATTCCGATTCCGCAAAGTGCAAAACAGACCTTTATTTTGGTGCATAATGCTCGCTTGAGCGTGGGATATTTGCTGAATTTGGTGGAACAAACCTTGCGTCCTGCCAAAAAAGGGATTGAAAATCCGTCCTTCATTAGCGAGGGTGTCAAAGTGCCTGAGGATGCCTATATTGGAGCCTTTGCGTATATCGGCAAGAATGTTACGCTCGGCAAAGGTGTGCAGATTTATCCCAACAGTTACATCGGCGACAATGTTAAAATCGGCGATAAAACCATTATTTATGCGGGTGCGAAAGTGTATGCTGATTGCAAAATTGGCGAACGTTGCATTATTCACGCGGGAGCTGTCATTGGTGCAGATGGCTTTGGCTTTGAAAAAAATGAAAAAGGTGAGAATATCAAAATTGCCCAAATCGGCACGGTTATCATTGACGATGATGTCGAAATCGGCGCAAACACCACTGTGGACAGGGCTATGATGGGTGCAACGCATATCAAAAAGAATACAAAAATTGATAATTTGGTGCAAATTGCCCACAATGTAAA